>MGVM01000223.1:5297-7852 GCA_001800495.1 Elusimicrobia bacterium RIFOXYB2_FULL_48_7 | reverse complement strand
TATCAGATATACTCAAAAATAAAAATCCAGAAGTTAAGCCAAAAGACGATTTTAAAGAAAAATATCCAAATTATAGAAAGTTCTATTCAGATCCCAACCATCCGGAACTGCCTAAAAAAAATTGTTTTGGATTACAAAAATTTACTTGAAACTTATGAAAAAGAACACAATCATCCTTTAAAACCCGTCAATATAAGAAATTCCGAAAATCGCGCCCCTGAACATTGCGTCTGTTACACTTGCAAAGACCCGGGAAAATAATTTTATTACAACGACGGTATAAAGCGGTCTCAACTTAAATGCAAAGTCTGCAACTCCCTGTCCAGGTGCATCGCCGCTATCTGTCTGATACAAAATATTTATGCCCTCATTGCGCTCGGGCTTTGTATCTATGGAAAGAACGTAAAGACTGCTCTATATATAAATGTGATAATGATAATTGCCCAGTTTATGCTTCCAATAAAAAGAACCTTAATTTTGGTGAACGGCTGCTTCGTACTATAAAATCCTCTCAATTTAAACTTCATTACAGGGTCTGTTCGGTGGCTACGTTTACCGGTACGGTCTGGAAATAGCCTGTTCTATTCCTCTTTGTTGGTTATTTTCCGGTGAAAACAACTTCTGTTTGCCCCGGAGTTAATCCCGGGAAAGAAGCTGTTACAGTTGCGGTTCCTGCAGCCGGGCCTGATATCAACTTAATAACCGCTTTTCCGCCTACGGGTAAAACCGTGTTGATACCTTCTATCTTTCCTGGACCGGAAATACCAAAAGTAAATTGTTCACCCGAAATTGTTTCCGGAGTTATTGAAATAGCCCTGATTTCGCAAATATTGACTGTATTTTTTGAAATTACATCAAGCACCCCATCTTTAACCTCTACCAAACAGGCTTCGGAGAATGCCGCCAGAGGCCCTACTTTATCGCAGATATCAAGGTTTGTAATTTTGGTTTCACCTTCAATAACTATGTCAAAAACTCTCGCTCCCTTGGATTGTGTTCTCTGGACCCCGAACCATGTCTCGGCAAAGAACAATTCAACCCTATAGTTCCCGTTGGGGAGCGTGAAACGGTAACCGCTGTCGGCAAAAACCTGCCTTCCGGAATAAAACAAAACCGGCTCCTTTGTATTGGCAATTTTGTAATCTTTATTTGCTATGGTAACCCTGACCTCTTTTGTGTAACCCCAGGAACCTTCAGAATACGGCTGGTCACCCAGCCATAGGCGCCCTTCGGAATCTATATATTCAGGCCCCCCGCAATTTACCCTGTAATTCGAATCCTGATCCACCAGGTTCCCGTAGGCATCCATAATATAAGCAGTAAGGATTGATTTTCCATCTGCAAGGATAACGGGTGGTTCCGCTTTACAGGCAAGTTTTACGGCTTTATCCGGCTTGCCTGTAACCTGAACTTTACCGTGATATAAACCCGGGCCTGTGGCAAGAACATCAAGCACGTTTTTTTTATTCATTTTCAATTTTATTTTTGCTGTGCCGTTTACTACCGGCGCCGGATTTTCCCCTTCCAGCACCCCTTCGCCTTTAAGCAGGAACCGGACATTGTCGCTTGTTGCCGGCATTGGGTTTCCATCAAGGCCCTTTATTATTGCGGTAAGTTCAATGGGCGTTTTATTATCAGCAATCCCGCTTTTAACCGATGCGCTGCAGTCAATTACCCCTTTTATCTGAACCTGGGACGGCGATGCCTGTTCCGCCAAGGCCGGCTGCCAGATATCCGCATAATCTAATTTTATGTCCGGGCAGGTACCTATCATGTTCCAAATGGTCCAGCCTATCTGCCGTGTTTTGAACATCGCGAACATATCCTGCTCAAATCGTCTCTTGTCTTCAAGCGTAAGCCCTGATACGGTTTCCGCGGCGCCGAATTCGGTACAGTAAACAGGGACATTGTATTTCTTCAATATCCCGTCTATTACCGGCGCAACGTCTGAAGGGTCGTCTGCCCTTGCATATTCATGAAAGGCGAATACTGCCTGGTTATAGGGCTCATCCGGCCTGAATTTTACTTTGCCCCAGGTTTTTTCCATCACGGAGGCATGGGTAAAATGACAGGTGCCTAAAAGCATTATATGCTTCTTGTCCACTTCCCTTATTGCCCTGATGGCCTGCATATAATAATCACGGGTTACATTCCAGTCCATGTCGTAGGGTTCATTCATCAGTTCATAACCGAGCACCCACGGCTCATCTTTGTACCTGTCTGCTATTTTCTTCCAGTTATCAGCCCACTTCTGGACTCTTTCCTTTTTCCATACAGGGCCACGGGGTAACCAGTCGTCTGATGGCAGGAATTCATGAAAGTAATTATGTGCGTCGATAAAAGCATAAATACCGTAGAGTTTGCAAGCGCTTATGATGGGGTCCACATATTTTGCCATATAGGCGTCAACATCATCAATGTATGCTTCTTCCCGAGTGGTTATCCTAATGGTGTTTACCTTAAGTTTTTTGCACCATAACAATACATCTTCAGGATAGCCGTAAACAGAATCGCTTGCGATATAAGCCACTCCCGCGGGAATGAAGTTCTTCCCG
>MGVM01000223.1:1268-5273 GCA_001800495.1 Elusimicrobia bacterium RIFOXYB2_FULL_48_7 | reverse complement strand
TCTCCTTTTTTTACTGGGGTTAGTATATTCTAGATCTTTTGAATCAAAAACCCTGTAACCTATGCAAATTGATAGATGAATATGTCTATCAGTTGATGCCCATTCATTTGAAAAATGGTTTACTTGGCAGACAGGCAGCTATAGATAAACCTTCAGGGATAGGTTAAAAATAGTCCTGGAATAACTGGAGTAGATTTTTGTGAAAACAGGGTTAAAATCAATCGTATCATTGGAGTCATTATTGGTGAAACTATATTTCAGCTCTATGCTGACCTGCCGGCTGATTTCCAGCTGGTATGCCGCGAAAAGGCCTGTTTGAAAATCTTCTCGCGTGTTTATATAGCGTCTGTCGAACTGGTTTTTATAGTAGTCATAACCGGTGTAATTATATTCAATGAATAATGTGTTAGAAGGAAAAGGTTCAAAAATAATGTTCGCCCCGAACTGGTTAGCGCTATAGGTATTGGGATCAGAATTTGATTGATTGGCCCGGCGCTCAAATATTAAATTCCCCAGCAGGGATTCTGAAAATACAATCATTTCTTCAAAGCGGATGGAATGGGTTGTGTCATCGCGGGTAAATCCGGGTAAAAGCCTCGCATATTGCAGTGTAGGAGCGATGTTCTGTTCAAATATTTCATAATTATAATTGTAATTTAGAGTGGAACGCAAAAATGAGTTGTGCCATAATTTGAACCGGGTGTCAAGCTTATGGCTGTTCGAACCGATACTATTGTAATTGTTCCTGGCTTTATTATCCAGGAACTGTTTGTTATCCCATTCGTAAAATATTTCACTGATTATCCCCCGGCCGGAAAAATAAGTAAAAAGCAGGGAAGGGTTATACCTGGAATAACTCCAGTCCCGGGCATCTTCGTCATTGTATTCAATTTCAAAGGCAGGAACCAGGGTTGATTTCTGACTAATAGACTTTTGATATTTAATATCAAGCAGATGTTTGCGGGCGTTCTGTTTTTTTAACTCGCGAAATTCGGTGGTATCAAAACGGTAATCAATTGAAAGCGAATCATATAATGAAAATGGGTTATTTCGTGACAAGCCTACGCTCAAACTGCTGGCATAGTCGCTCTTGGGAATAATTTTTACCTGGCTTGACCTAGTTAAGGCGGCATTAGTGTCAAAAAGGCCGGACAGCTTAATATCCGAAACCAGGATTGAAGCCCCCCGGCCCGGATTGAAGAGCAGGAACAGCGCAGTCAAATAAAACAATCGTGATTTTATCATTGCCGGCAGCTTGCGCATTTAAGTAATTTATTCCTGTTATCCAGCGAATTATTGCTTCTTATTTTTTCGTATTGGCTTATTAATAGGGAGTTTTCATATTCTTTTGCCAAATCCGTGCTTACGCAGCCTCCTGCAAGAAATCCCGCTAAAACTGACGCAAGAACTGCAATAAGTATTTTTTTCATTTTTCATTCCTTCGGATTTATTGTTAGCTGGATTGAGCTGGAAGTTGCGCCGCCTTTATTGTCATTTACAGTTAATAAAACTGTTATCTGTTGCGGGCAGCAGGTAGTAGAACCACTGAAAGAAACACCCTGTCCGCTTCCGCTTATTGCTCCGGTATAATTCAGGACACCTTCTCCGTCAGGGGCAGGCGCCGAAGCTGACCAGGAATAGGTTAAAGGATCCCCGTCAGGGTCAATAACGCTTGCTGTAATTGCTGAAGCTTCCCCGGATATCGTTATTGCCGGATTTGCGGTTAAACTATAAATTACCGGGTTTTGATTTGCCGGTTTAATAGAACTTACGCTGATTTCAATTGTTCGGGAAGCAAGCCCTCTCCTTCCGTCGCTTACAGATACTGAAATTGTATAAGTCCCTGTCTCCCCGGGAGCTATCCAACTTACCCTAGAACCGCTTCCGCTTATGCTGCCCATGGCACTGCTCCAAGAATAATGTAAATTATCCCCATCCTGGTCATCAGCATCAAGTGTTATTGTAGAACTTCCTCCCATGTAAACAGTTGAAGGGCTTGCGTTCATGGCTGTAATAACGGGATTATTGTTAGGGCCGGGTATAAGCGGGTTATGTTTGCTGTCGCAGGCTGTGAAAACGCAGGACATAAATATAAAAAACACAATGAGAGGTTTTTTCATTTTTATTTGGTTGTATAAAACCGAAAAAAGCCAGTTTTCTAAAATAACGACTGAAGTGTATTGAAATTTAATTCTTTTAAGTCCTTGACTATTAGATCAGCTTTTTTTAATCTTTCCGGCTTGCCCAACCGGTCTATACCGACACATTTCATCTTTGCCCTTTTAGCTGCTTCTACGCCAAGTATGGCATCTTCAAACACAACGCAATTTCCGGGTTTTACCTTGAGCCTTTCTGCAGTGGTTAAGAATATCTGAGGGTCAGGTTTGCCTTTAATAATATCATTGCCTGTAAACGCTGTATCAAACAATTTATTCAACCCGGCTTTTTTAATAATGTAACTGCAATTCTTGCTTGAAGACACCACTGCCAGCTTTAATTTCCTGGATTTAAGATTTTTAATGAGTTTTACAGTTGAATTAAACACAGGAATTTCAAGTTCCCTTAGGAATTTCATAAAATATTTTTGCTTCTTGTCCGAAGCTATTACTATTTTGTCTTCCTGCAAATCAGTCAAAATAGCTTTTGTGCCTGCAATCCTGGGTATCCCGTCTACTTTTTCCAGGTAGTCCTGAAAATCGAATTTCTTACCGTACTCTTCAAACAGTTTTTTCCAGGCTCTGAAGTGCAGGGGCACGGTGTTTACGATTACACCGTCCAAGTCGAATATTGCGCATTGGAATTTGTTTTCCATGTTTTTCATTCCTTATTATTTAAACAAATGTACAGGGATTTTCCCCGTGGGTTTTATCTTCCCGCTGAGTACTTTAAACGCGGATTCAATGCTGTTGCCGCCCTCGTAGCCAAATATTATTCTGGGAACTTTCGGGAATTCCCGCGCGGCATGTGCATTACCAAACAAAATTATACAAGAAAGCTTATGGGAAACACCGGAAATAAATGCCATCAGCCTCTGGGAAATATCAGAAGAACCGGTATACTGCATGGTCCTTGAAAAAGCCACCATTACCACGCTGTCATACTTCATTGATTCTGCAAGAGCCTCTTCTATCTGATCGCGGTGAGGATAATCATTTATTTTCCATATTGCAGAGTTGGGAAATTGTTCCTTTATAATTCTTATAATATTTTCAATGTTCGCTGCCCCGCCGGGATCGTCTCTGAACGGTTTGCCTGTCTGGGGGTCTGTAAATGAATTTTCAACCTGCAGTACGAATAAATGTTTATCTTTCGCGGGTATAACTGCTGATTTTACTTCGGAAAGCAGTGCAGTTATGGCTTTCTCACTTATAGACACAACAATTGCTCTGTCTTTTTCCGTTAAGGCCTTCTGCTCCGGCGCTTTTAATGTTTTTGCCTGGGCTGCCAGTACTCTCCGGACGGCATTATCTATTTGTTCCAGGGATACCAGCCCCTTTTTATACGCTTTCATCATATAATCATAAGCTTCTTTGGTTGGAATGCGGTAACTGGTCATAACCATATCATTCCCGGCTGCCATAGCTAACCCGTGGCATTCTTCAAGGCCGAACAGGTTGGTCATTCCAACCATGGCAAGAGAATCGGTCATTATAAGCCCGTCAAATTTTAGTTTATTGCGCAGTATTCCTATCAGTTTATTTGAAATTGAAGCGGGATATTTCGGGTCTATTTTCGGGACCATAATATGGCCTGTCATAACCCCCGAAAGCTTTGCCTCCCGTATTGTTTTCAGGTACGGGTATAATTCCCTTTTGAACAACAATTTTTCGTCACAATTAAGATACACCATCCCGATATGTGAATCTACGGCAGATTCGCCGAATCCGGGATAATGTTTTCCTGTCACTATCATTCCCTGGCCCTGATAACCTTTTACTGCTGCAATTGCCATCTTTGCCGCCAGTTCCTTATTCCCGCCAAAGGATCTTGGCCCTACACAACTGG
>MGVM01000223.1:0-1239 GCA_001800495.1 Elusimicrobia bacterium RIFOXYB2_FULL_48_7 | reverse complement strand
CTGTGATTCTTGCCGCTTCATAGGCAAGCTCTTCCATGTTTGTCGCGCCTATTGCCTGCTGGCAGGGGTGTTTAACCGCAGAAGGCGGTTCATAACCGCTCTCCATATTTGCGCAGACAAGCAGAGGATAATCCGCGGCGGAAAGGTATTCTTTTATATCTTCTACTTTTTTCGGCTGAACACCTCCCAAGGCCCGGTTTTTAATTAAATCTAGAATAAACTTTTTATCATCTTTGTTATCAGGAAGATGGCCCCTGCAAAGAAGCATCTGCCCAATCTTTTGTTCAATAGTAAGGTTTTCAAGTTTTAACGATTTCATTTTTTCTCTAATTCTGTTATCTTGCTCTTTATTTCCAGGGCTTTTTCCGGGTCTTCGTCCGCTATGGCTTTTTTCATCTCCTGGCGCAGTTGCTGCAACTCCGGTGATTCCGCAGCTGGTGCAGCTGGTGCAATGAGTGCGGCATTTTTCTGTTTTTTCAGCAGCACTGCTTTTTCCAGGTCTCCTGCTTCCATTGCTTCCCTGATCTGTTTGTCAATGTCACTGCTTCCGCCTGTTGGAGCAGTTTTTTGCTGGTTTTTCTGTTTCTTTAACATCACCGCTTTTTCCAGATCTCCGGCTTCCATCGCTTCCCGGATCTGCCTGTCAATGCCGCTTTCTCCTGTTTTAATCTTTTTTGTTGCTTTAGGTTTGTTTCTAACGGAGCCTGCGCTTCTGTTGCCAAACTTACCCAGCAGTGAGACCTTATACGTTGAATCAAATCCCTGCTGAAGGCCCAGTCCGAAATCTACGCAGAAACTCCCCTGGTTCAAACCTATTCCAAAACTTGGGTTAGTGCCTGCATTTGAGTTGGCCAGCCCTAACCTGAACGCAAGGCTCTGGTATGTATATTCTCCGCCAAGGCTTATATTCATGCTTCCGTCAACCATTGCTAAATCCCCGTTCAACACTGCCGGGGTGCCTTTTTCCGCCAGACTGTAACTGGCCCCGGCCCTTATTATCATCGGCGCAGGCACGGTCTCTGTTTTGAACCTTACGCTGGCGCCCAGGTTTTGCAGGGTTAACCCTAAATTCGCCCCGCCCCGGAGTTTGTATATAAGCCCTGCGTCTAACCCGAACCCGCTCCCGCTGACACTTCCTAAAGTCTCGTTTAAAGTTTTTAAGCTGCCGCCCACCAATAACCCGCTGTTGAGTTCCCTGGCATACGATAAAGCCAAAGACATGTCGCTGGCACTCAAATT
>MGVM01000222.1:9640-19086 GCA_001800495.1 Elusimicrobia bacterium RIFOXYB2_FULL_48_7 | reverse complement strand
CGGCCCTCGCTCCTGATTCTCCCGACCTTTCCACCTTTCGCCCGCCTGCCGGCTTGGCTACGCTCAACCGCTCCAAAATTCTTTCAGTCCCCATTCGATCTGTGCTAACAAAAGGCCATGTCCAATGGCACGCCAAACAGGGCCGACAAACTGGTTTCCCTTGCAAGGCCAGCCATTGCAAAGCTCACGGCCGCCGAAGAAAATATTATCCCCGCCAAACTTGCCATGTGCCGGGTCGTTGTGCTGCCTATCTGCTCTATAAAAAGCGAAAACACCGGCTGTACAATGAGCAGGGAGGCCTGCATAATAAGAACAGAAAGGAACATTGTGCGCAGGGGCCCGGAATTAAGGATGTATTTCAGGTTATCGAAGAACTTTGTTTTTTCCGCTTTCGGACTTTCAGCCCTGTTTTCCGTCACCAACAGCATGCTTATGGCCACGCATATTAAATGCGCGCCGCCAATGACCAAAAACACGTTCCTGTACCCGACCAGGTCCGCCAAAACACCGCCGATGAACGGCCCGGCTATAGCACCGGCAATAGCTGAGGTCTGGATGGACCCCAGGGTCACGCCGAGTTTGTCCTTCGGTGTCATATTGGACATCAGCGCCATGCTGGCCGGGTAATATCCCGCCAATATCCCGAAAAACAACCTCAAAAAGAACAGGTCATAAACACTGCGGGCGAAAGCCATCAATATGAAGATGACCGTGATCCCGGCGAGCGCGCGGTTTATGTTTACCTTGTGCCCGTACCTGTCGCCGACTATGCCCCAGACCGGGCCCATCAGGCAGATGAACACGAAGCTGACCGAGTAAATCATGCTTGACCAGAATTCCAGGCTTTGCCCCGGCGGGACGCCGACCTGGCGTATATAGAAAGGTAAAAACGACAGGACGCTTGTTATCCCTGCGTTCGAGATGAAAATCACTACGGACAGCGCGGACAGGTTCTTTTTCCAGTTTTCCATGATCAAAACACCTTCTCAATCCTGATATAGCTAAATTATATATAAATTCCGATGCAATTCATATTGCGCCGGAACGGCTAAGGTAATCTTTAATCAGGCGGATGAAAGTATCGCCGTAGGTTTTCTGCTTCACAGCTCCGACACCAAATACCCCGGAAAACTGGGCGAGGGTTACCGGTTTTTGCAGGGCCATATCTTTGAGGGTTTTATCGCTGAAAACAATGTAGGCGGGAACGCTTTTTAGCCTTGCCAGTTCGGCTCTCTTTTCGCGGAGTTCCTTAAAAAGCGCT
Organism: Elusimicrobia bacterium RIFOXYB2_FULL_48_7; assembly: GCA_001800495.1. Taxonomy (GTDB): domain Bacteria; phylum Elusimicrobiota; class Endomicrobiia; order CG1-02-37-114; family XYA2-FULL-39-19; genus OXYB2-FULL-48-7. Next base: position 17,825 of record MGVM01000222.1, on the reverse strand, counting down.
TTGTCTATACCTTCCCACTCAAGGGAATTCTTCAGTTTATATTTCTTTTCTACTTCCTTCTTTTTTATTGGCGTGATGGGTTTTGCTATGATAGGCACAACTTCGCCCCTGAGAAGGCTCCTGCCGAGTTCGGTAATGGCAAGCGTGGAAAATTCCCCTTCCCTTTTGAGATAGTCCTGCCCTATGAGTTGTTCAATCATATAATTAAGAGTAGAGTGGGTTTCATCTTTCATCAATGCAAATGTTGAGAGCGCGTCATGCCCCCAGCGCCTGACAGCTTCAGTATTGCTTCCTTTAAGTATATCCGCAATATGGCCGGCGCCGAATTTTTCATTTACCCGGGCAACACAGGAAAGGATTTTCTGCCCTGTTATAAGCGGGTCATCCACCATGGCGATCTCGCCCATGCAGTAATCGCAGGCGCTGCAGTTTTTGTTCTCATAATCCTGGGAGAAATAATGCACTAAATAGCGGTGCCTGCATTCAGGCCGGGTGCAAAAATTGTACATCGCCCGCAACTTTGCCAGCAGCACATCTCTGTCCGGGGAATCCCCCAGCATATATTCCCAAATCCTGTAATCCTGCCCGGAATAAAAAAGATAGCAATCGGCAGGCAATCCGTCCCGGCCCGCCCGGCCGGTTTCCTGCTGGTAATGTTCTATAGATTTGGGCATAGCGGCATGGATTACATAACGGATGTTTGAGCGGTCCACCCCCATGCCAAAGGCAATGGTGGCGACGATTATAGGTACATTTTCCGCGGAAAACTCATCCTGGTTTCTCTTTCTTTCCCTGTCTGGAAGCCCCGCGTGGTAAGGCAGTGATTTATAACCGAGATCATTTAGCCTTTGTGAAATATCATCAACATCTGAGCGCTTTATACAGTAGATAATGCCCGGCTCATCCGGGTGTTTTTTTATAACGTCAACGATGAGGCTTAATATATTCCCCGACCTTTGTTTCACGCGATAAGTAAGGTTTGGCCGGTCCACATTCCCGATATAAATATGCGGCGAGTCCAGCTTTAACTGCGCCACAATATCCTTCTGTACCTGCTCCGTAGCCGTGGCAGTAAATGCGTGGATGGCAATATTCTTAAACTCTTGCTTTATAACGCCCAACTGGCGGTATTCCTGGCGGAAATTATGCCCCCAATGGCTGATGCAATGAGCCTCGTCAATAACAAAAAAAGAAAGTTTGATGCTTTGCAATAAATCCCTGGTCTCTTCAAACATAAGCCGTTCCGGGGAAAGATACAACAATTTCACCTTCCCCTCCCGGATTTTTTCTATAACCTCATACCTAGTTTTAGCCGTCAAACTTGAATTCAAAGATTCTGCCGCCAACCCCATTTCCTTAAGATAATCCACCTGGTCTTTCATCAAAGAAATAAGCGGCGAAATGATTATAGCCGTGCCCTCCGTGACTAACGTAGGCAGCTGAAAACAAACAGACTTCCCGCCCCCCGTAGGCAGAATGGTAAGCGTATCCCGGTCATCCAGAATAGACCGTATAGCCTCCTCCTGAAACGCCCGGAAACTAGTATAACCCCAATACTGGGTGAGCACCTGCAATAAATTATTTTCCATAACGAAGAAGTGTTTTCTCTCTTAAAAATATTATATGAAAAGGATAAATGTAAATCAATTTCAAAGATATAAGCCGATTTTTAATTAAAACTTTGAATTGTATGCTGTTTTGAAAAGTTAACTAAAATGGAGCATACTCCATTTTAGTAAGACTAAAAAGGAATGTATTCCCGATTGGTTAAGGAGAGGCGGGTCGTTTTTTTGCTTTATCTCTTTCAAATTGGCGAATTCTATTTTCCGTTTCCTTGTCACTGCATTCTATACATAAATATTTGCCACCGCTAATACTATAGCCATCCATGCTTAGTTTAATAACCGTCTCACACTCGGCGCATTTAGCAGGTTTATAACTTGGAGGATTCTTTAACTTAACGAAATTATACTCGTTTGTCCCATACCAGACATACATCTCAGTCTCAAATGAATTACGGCATTTCCGGCATGTCTGCCATTTACCCTCATGCCCTTCATTGGAATGATATGCACAAAGAGTATACCTGCTGTGGTTCCGGTGACAACTATTTCTGGTATATGAGAAAGCCTTGTATTTATGCTCGTCATCACAAATCCAATTCCCGCAGCAATCAGTTTTTGTTAGATTCCTGGTTTTGCCGCACAATCCGCATATCGGTCCAACTTTTTGTTTTACTGTTTTTCTAGTTAATATCTCTGCAGGGTTTCGAAAATGGCTTCCACCACCGCCAGAATGTTCGTGTTTTTTCATTTTATTTCCCTATTTTGCAGATTCTAAGACTTCTACATTGGCTGAAGTAATTAATGTCAGGTTTCTTGTGATTTTTTGAATGTCCCAATCCCACCATTTTATTTTCAATAGTTTTTCTATGGCTTTATCGTCAAACCTTTTTCTGATTACTTGTGCCGGATTGCCTCCAACTATGGAATACGCAGGAACATCTTTCGTGACAACTGCTTTTGCCGCTATAATTGCGCCATCTCCTATTTTCACGCCTGCCATGATAAGAGCGTCATAGCCTATCCAGACATCGTTTCCAATAACAGTATCGCCTTTATATGGTAATTCTCCCTCTTTTGGGATAGCTGGTTCCCATCCATTGCCAAATATACCGAAAGGATATGTGGATATTCCGCTCATTTTATGGAAAGCGCCGTTCATAATGAATTTTACACCTGTGGCCAGCGCACAAAACTTGCCTATTATCAGTTTATCACCTATAAAAGGATAATGGTATAAGACATTCCCTTCAAAATCCTCGGAATCCTCTTTATCATCGTAATAAGTATAATCGCCGACAATTATGTTGGGGTTCTTTATTGTGTTTTTAATATAACACACCTGCGGGAATCCGTCCATGGGGTGTTTTTCTTTTGGGTCTGGCCCGTATAATTTTTCCATAAATCCTCCGAAGCTCTAATATTATGCCTGTTTTTGCTTTTTCTGCAATATAAAAAATGCACCTGATAATACAAACATGGCCCGCAAGGGCTTTTTCCAGGCCTTCATGGCTAAATTATACTCCTTCCTTCGATGAGATGTCAACTTCGGGGGGTTGGGGAGCGGTGGCAATCCCCGATGGACTTGCTCTATATCCTTACCTTGATTATTACCCTTTAATATAATAGCATATACCCGAAATGCTAAAAGACCTGCTGCTGCCTTTCATTACTATCGGCCTGGCTGAACTGGGAGACAAGACCCAGCTTGCCGTCCTGTTATTATCGGCAAAACAGAAGAAACACTTTCAATTATTCTTAGGCGTGCTGTCCGCGTTCATCGTCGTTGACGGCGTTGCGATTTTCCTGGGCTCCAGGGTCATAAATCTTGTGCCTATTAACATAGTAAAAATCGTATCTTCAATTATTTTCATAATTTTCGGGATCCTTATCTTAAAAGAAAGTTTCAGTAAAAACCAGGAAAATGCCGGAGGGTCCAAAATCGAAAAGTTTGCGGATAAAAACGCGTTTATTGCGGGCTTTACGCTGATATTTATAAGTGAATGGGCGGACAAAACCCAGATTGCCTCTGCCCTTTTTGCAGTCAACTACAATCCATGGCTTGTTTTAGCGGGCTGTATATCCGCTTTAGCGGCTCTCACCCTGTTAGCCATCTACCTGGGAAAATTCCTTTCGTCAAAACTCAACAAGCACATCATTTCAAGAATTGGAGGAATTATTTTCCTCCTGATGGGTATTTCCTTCCTGATTTATTAATCTAATCAAACCTGATGAAAAAACCAGGAGAAGAATCGAGATAAAAACCCTTATGGCTTTATTCTTGAAGAAATACTCTTTTCAACCCCTACAACTATGGATATCATAATACTCGCCGCGATAATCCTTACCCACGCGTCAAGTGTCAGCGGCGCGCTGTGGAAGAAGGTGTTCATGGCTGGTGAATGGACAAACAGCGCCTGGGAAACCGCCATTACAGCAACACCCAGCCATATCCAGAGATTGGAAAACAAACCAACTCCAAGGAAAGATTTTTCAAAAGACCTGCAGTTTAACAGGTAAACCAGCTCCGTGAAAACTATTACGCTTGCAGCTGCTGTGCGGGCTGCAGCAAGCGAAGCGCCGTTTTGCATTTCATAATTGAATACAAAAAATACAGCCACGACCATCAAAACCCCCACATATACGGTCCTGAGCACTATGCCTCGGGTCATTATCGGCATATCAGGCTCAAAAGGAGGGCGTTTCATTATGCCCGCTTCCTTCGGCTCAAAGGCGAGCATCATCCCTAAAAACACGGCTGTAGTCATATTAATCCAAAGTATCTGCACAGGCAGAATGGGCAATGCGAGGCCGCCGAATATGGCGACAATTATCGCCAATCCTTCTCCCAGGTTTGTCGGAAGCGTCCAGGCGAAAAACTTCCTTAAATTATCAAAAACACACCGGCCCTCTTCAACAGCGGCCTCAATAGTCGCAAAATTGTCATCTGTCAAAACCATATCAGCGGATTCCTTTGCCACTTCAGTACCGTTCCTACCCATGGCGACGCCTATATTGGCCTGTTTCAAGGCGGGGGCATCGTTTACACCGTCCCCTGTCATAGCAACGATATTGCCCTTTTGCTGAAGGGCCCTTACAATCCGGAGCTTCTGCTCGGGCGTAACCCTGGCAAAGACATCGGTTTTTTCAGCCAGGGCCAGAAGCTCTTCGTCTGTTTTATCCTCAAGCATCTTTCCCGTGAGCGTTTCAATCTTTCCTGTTGCGTTTCCCGGCCCGTTATGGAACCCCATCATCAGCGCTATCGCCGCGGCCGTATCCGGATGGTCTCCTGTTATCATCTTCACCTTTATGCCGGCGGTATGGCAGTTTTGAATTGCTTTTATTGCCTCCGGACGAGGCGGGTCTATCATGCCTTGAAGCCCCAGAAAAGTAAATCCGCCTTCCGCATCTTTATGAGTAATCGCTTCCTGTTCGGCCGGCGCTTTTTTTCTCGCAAACGCCAGTACCCTCAATCCTGAAACAGCCATTTCTGTTACCCATCGGTTCACTTCCTCTTTATTCAAAGCCTCACCGGCCCCATCATTAGCAATGGAAGAACAGCGATTTAGCACCTGTTCAACCGAACCTTTGATGTACACGTACTTTTCACCGCCTTTTGCATTAAGTGTCGCCATATACTGATGCTCGGACTCAAACGGAACAACATCCAGCCGCGGAAATGCCTGCAAGGACTCGTTATGTTTTATCCCTGCCTTAAGCGCGGAGACTATCAGCGCCCCTTCAGTCGGGTCGCCTTCGACAAAAATGCCGTTGTCGCCGGACTCAAGCCTGGAATCATTGCACAATACCCCGGACAAAAGACATTCATGGATAACACTCTCTTTCTTAATGGAAGCCGGCGAACCGTTAAACAGCACTTCTCCTTCCGCCGTGTAGCCCGCGCCCCTGAATTCATAAGCCCCTTCCAAAGTGCGGGCGAATTGGACTGTCATCTCGTTTTTTGTAAGAGTCCCTGTTTTATCGGAGCATATCACCGTGGTGCTGCCTAATGTTTCAACAGCCGGCAGTTTGCGTATAATAGCCCTGCGTTTTGCCATGCGGGATACACCAATAGCAAGCGTAACCGTAAGCGCGGCGGGCAAGCCCTCGGGGATTGCCCCTACAGCCATCGCGACTGCCGCCATAAACATAAGCACCGCGCCCTGACCGCGCAGAATGCCTACCAGGAAAGTAATGAATGATACCGCCAGAATAACCCAAAGGAGCTTATGGCTGAAATGACCGATTTTTATCGTAAGCGGCGTTTGCAGGTCATCGGCGCCCTGGATCAGCTGTGAAATGCGCCCAATCTCGGTATTATCCCCGGTGGCAACAACAACACCTTTGGCCTTGCCGTATGTTACAAGCGTCGAAGTATATGCCATATTCTTTCTGTCAGCCAGGGATTCGCTGCCCGATAAAACCTCAATGTGTTTTTGGACGGGCAGAGACTCTCCGGTAAGGGCCGACTCATTTATCTGTATATCCTTGATGCTTAACAGCCTTAGATCGGCTGAGACTTTGTCGCCTGAAGAAAGCAGGACTATATCTCCCGGCACGAGTTCTTCGGAAGGAATGCGGGTTTCCCTGCCTTCCCGCACCACGGAGGCAAGCGTTGTCATAGTTCTTGATAATGCGTCAAGGGATTTCAACGCTTTTGCTTCCTGAATAAAACCCACTATGGCATTAATAAAAACCACCAGAAATATTACTGATGAATCCACATACTCGCCAAGAAGCAAAGTAACCAGAGATGCCGCAAGGAGTATATATACCAGCGGCTGGCTGAACTGCATTAGGAACCGCACCAGAGAGCTTGTTCCTTTCTTCTTTGTTAAAAGGTTGCGGCCGTACTGCATACGCCTTTGCTCAACCTCATGCGAAGTCAGCCCTGTCTGCGGATCAGCCTCAAGCAAACGCAGTGCTTCGCCGCTATCAATACTGTGCCATAAAACATCTTTGACAAGATTCATTATTATTCTCCGGGATGCATTAAACTTTATTCAGCGTTATTTTTGTATATAAACACTGTCAGCATACGTCAAATGCGCAGGACAGTTTTTCCAGCATCTTTTTTTCTTCCGCTGAAATCCTGCCAATACCCAGAATCCCGCCGCAGGCAAGGGCAACTGTTTTTGCGTGCGGCATTATTTCGTTTTTCAGGTGCCCTGTTTCTTCGGCAGTTAATTTTTTACACAGGGCTTCAACATAATGCACCCATACTTCAAGCATGACCGCCGGGGGCTTATGTCCAAGCCACCTGTCAAGAAGGGCATAGTCCCAGCTGTCCTTTCCCCACCCGAATTTCCCAACAGCGGACAGCACTGCTTCTTTTTCTTTTAAATCCACATCACCATCAGCCCAGGCAACCAGCACAAGAGGAACCAGCGAAAGGGATGCGATTGATTCAGGCCGAATGTTCAGCTCAATGAATTTATCAAGCACCAGGTCATCCTGTATCCCGGATGCCGCGGCCAAAGCTTCCCTGGTTTCCTTCAATTCCCGCATTTCCTTGAGTTTTTTCCTCAATTCCATATCCTGCTTCAAGAAAAAAACATCTTCAAGGCTTTGCCTGGAAAAACGTTTCATAATACCACCTTCGCATTCCTACGATTTGCCTATAGATCAAGGATTTTTACGTGTATCTGTTCTTTTGTTGATATAATGGCGGATATATTCTATTATGACCGGAAAAACAGATATTGCAACTATACCCAGTATGACCAGGGAGAAATTGTCCTTTACAACCCTGATATTCCCAAAATAATACCCGGTTAAAACGAAAGAGCTGACCCAGAGAATCGCGCCAAAAATATTGTAACTGACAAACCTAAAATAACTCATTTTGCCTATACCTGCCACAAAAGGGGCAAAAGTCCTGACTATAGGAATAAATCTTGCCAGCACAATGGTTTTTCCACCGTACTTTTCATAAAACCTATGCGTGCGGTCGAGATGTTCCTTTTTGATGAACCTGCTGAATTTATTTTTTATAAGTTTATCTCCGAGGTATTTACCTATTGCGTAATTCACAGTATCGCCTAAAATACCAGCCAGGGACAGCAGTATTATGAGCAATGCAACGTCAATGGAACCGGTTGCAGCAAGTGTCCCGGCAGCAAAGAGCAGGGAATCCCCCGGAAGAAATGGCGTAACTATAAACCCTGTTTCGGCAAATATTATAAGAAAAAGTATTAAATAAATCCATACTCCAAAAAGCTGAACAAAAACATTCAAGTACTCATCAAAATGCAGAATAAAATCAATTAACATACCAATCATATCCGCTTCTTTTCATTTCGTTTTGCATCCAAACCACCGGCAGGAACCCCTGCAATAATAAAAGAAAAAAACATGACAACAATTAAATAAACCAGTTTAGCAATAAAAACCAATTCAAGCATTCAAACCTCCATGTATTTTTGTTTTGCACCCATAATATAACAAGGCCGTCACCTGTATATATTCCAGCAGATGGCGGCCCGGCCATTTTTACTTCTTCACCTTCAGAAATTATCGTCAATTTCTGAACCCGGTATAATTATACAAAATAATTTGTCATGTTTCATTTCAGGTTCAGAACCTCCATTGAAATTCAATTGCACCTGCGAGCGCGGTTGTCC
>MGVM01000222.1:0-9505 GCA_001800495.1 Elusimicrobia bacterium RIFOXYB2_FULL_48_7 | reverse complement strand
AGGGGCGAAACATGCCTGAACCCTCGTTTTTTCATCTCGCGCGCAAGAACGTCATGGCGCCGCTTTAGGTTGTGGATTTCAAGCAGGCCGCCCTCCAGGTATCCCTTCACGCTTATGCCGGCATTAATGGTACCCACGAACATGTGGCACTCCACGTGTTCGCCAAGCAAGTGCCTGTCGCATAGAAACCACGGTTTTACCATCCACATTCTCATGTTGCGTTATTTTTTGCCCTTTTGTTGTTTACCCGGAGACGGCTTCACGTCGTAGATATTAATTGAATTATCTATGGCAGGTATCAGCCCTTGTATGAATGCGTTACTCAATAAGCTGCCTATTGTACCTATTAAATCTATGTCAGCGGTCTTCCCGATACTGCCTGAAAAATCCACTCTTGCGGCAACCTGTTCCTTTTTATTTGAAAGGATATCGATTGCAGCTGAAGCAATATAACTCCACATTTTTTTTAAGACCGGTTTTGTGCTAACTGCGCTTTTCTCTACTGCAAGGTCTTTTAAAAAAGGTTTTGTGTATCCTTTATAACTTCCGTCCTTGGCGGCAATCTCCGTATATAACTCAAAAACCCCGCTTTTCAACCTTAATTTGGCGTAAGCATCAAAGAAGTCACTTAAGTATTTGAGTTCAACTGAATTTATGGTTTGCTCAATTTTAAATGTCGGATAAACCGCGAAAGGGGCAAACCTTCCGTGAAACAATAAATTTCCGCTTTCAAAACATTTCGCCCTGGCTGTAATTTCCGCGGGCAATAGCTCACCGCGAACGCTTTCATTTGTTAAGTTCGCAACTACAGCGTTAATCTCAGACAATCTTATATCCACACCGGGTTTTTTGTTTGGATCTATGAAATGTATACTGCCATTCTTTATTTCAAGGCGGTCTATTTTAAAGGGGGTCGGTTTTTTTATAGGGGTTGTCGTTGTCATGCTTTTGTCTATTTTTGGTTGTTTCTGTTGTTCTGCGGGCTCATTTACGATGTTGAGAGATGGGTTATGAATTGAGACCGCACCTGCAATCGAGCCATGGAGCAAAGCCTTCCATTCTATTGATATGTCTATAATGTCTGCTGAGAAATAGGGTACTGGAGTATTTCTATTGGATTTGAGCGTTTTTAGCCCGTTTATTTGAAAAGCTCCCCGCCAAAGTTTGACAGAGATCCTGTCAATGCGGCTTTCATAACCCGGGATCTCGTTTAATTTGTTATTAACAAAATGCAGAAGCAGCGTGGGCAAATAAATTCTAAAGGCAATAAGAAGCAGAAGCAGGGAAAAAATGGAAATTAGTATGGTTTTTCTTGTTTTAGTGTTTGCATTGATATTCATTTGACGAACTCTTAATAAATTCAACAACGGGAGCATCTCCCGTGGTAGCTGTTTTCCCTCGCTTTTTACTTAATAATTAACATTTAATTTAGCAAAAACTGCTTGCCTTGTGGGGCTGTAATCGAAACTAATATTCAGATATTTCCTAAGCGCCCTGTTATAATCAAATATCTGTTTAGAGATATCCTGGGGATCCAGGTAATGATCTTTTTGCTTGACCATTGTAAACCCCACGCCGACAATACATGTTACAATCCCGAACGCTAATTGAGTACTGTTAATATCATACGTGGAATGCGTATATCCAAAGTCGCTTGTTTGTTTTTCCTGAAAACTATTTTCCGCCAAATAAAGCCCGGTGATAATAAGAACAATTCCCCCTATTTTCTTAATTTTTACCGTTCTAATTTTTGACATAATTTCTTTTTGTTGGCCGACATTTCCTATAGCCCTAAGGAAATCAAGTTCTGAAAGTTCCAGTACACCGCCCCGGACTATTTTCAAGTCCAATGTTGAATTTGCCTCTGTCGTCGGATCTCTGTGAGTAACAAATACATTTTTCCCTAATTTTTTAATTTTACCAAATATGGTATTAGGACTAATGTAAGTCCCCGCTTTTGTAGAATGGCCGGACACCATTACAATGTCAAGTTTCAGCATGTTATATTCAAGCTCATTGTCGTATTGCGATTCAGAATCATTATCTGCTTTCATATTTATAGTTTCACTTGATTTAACATTTATTTCCTGTATGGGCTCTTTTGAATTAGATATTTTTGTCTCGCAACTTGTACATAAGTTAAACTCTTGGCCATATGAGGAGGGAATTGCAAAAGAAACACAAAAAAAGAAGAAAGTAAAATACACAATTATTATTTTCATACTATTGTATTTAAATTGGAATGTAATTTCATTAAGTTTTACTATTAGCAGTTGATTAAGGGGCAGTTCACAACATGAACTGCCCCTTATAAATTTACTTTGACCTACCAGTTCCACGCCCCCTGCCACCGCCGCGGCCATGGCCAGGCCCGCCTTTTTTGCATCCGCCTTTATTTTTGTTTCTTCTTCCGCCGCCCGCTCTGCCCTTACCGCGCCCTGAACCATCTCTCAATCCATAAACCATATATATCACCCCCCCATTTTCTGTTTGTTATTAACTCTGATATCCCCATCCTTTCTTTATATAGGTGTCATTATTCCAAAAACAGTCAACAGGGAAACTATCATAACTTTATTTGTCCATTTTACTTCGTCACTGAAATCCTTAACATTATGAGTGGTTAAGTATTAAAGGCCGATTCCTACATTCAGGCTGATCTTTTGATAAGTTATATCAGCTTCAGAACTTCCAAGAAAGTTTGAGAGCTTGTATTTTCCCTGGTTAGTTGTCATCATCAGGTCAGCAAAAATAGCATTTCCAAGCTGTACTCCAAATCCTGCTCCCCAGTAAAGGCCTCCGGTTAACGTAACATCTCCAAGGAAAGATGAAGCGTAACTGCTGTTGCCGTTATAAGCCACATTGTAGCCTCCGTCAAATTTAACGTAAGGAGACAAAGGCACTGAATTGCTAAAAGGGCTTAGCATAACGGTGCCATAGACAGGCATAAAACCAAACTTCCCGTCAGAATCTTTTATTCCTCTCAGAACCTGATAATTTACCCCCAATCCGATGCCCAGGATTTGGTTATAGAAATGCATATATTCCACAGTAGCGGAATAACCCGCTTCAACGTCATTGTTGGAGTCAAATAGAGTCCCGGGCCAATCTGCTTTATGTGTGCCTGTATTGTCAAAACCTGCTTTGAGGAACAACTTGTTTGACCCGCTATTGTCATCCTGTCCGATCACTGAACTTACGCCAATAAAAACTACTGCTAAAATCATACCCATTAAATTTTTCATTTTGACTCCCTGTTTTGTTTTATTTTTAATACACTAATCTATCTTTTCATATTCCGATCAATAAACATAAATCTTCCGTTTTTGTTTTATTTCTTCATCGTTCCTCCTGGTATCTCTTATTTTATCGACATACCCCTTACTTATGCTCTTCTTCATGCACTATACACGATATCCGTAAAATAGTCTATTGTACTTTAGTATAGTAGGCCTCTGGCTGCATCGTACGGCTATCAGACAGGCGCCATAAACATTTTGCGGAAATCAGTGAAATCCGAAGGTTGGTTATGCTTTTTGGGAGAAATAAAAAAAAGACACTTAAAAAAGTGTCTTTTTTTATTTAAACTCCCCGGGTAAGAGTAAAATCCGAACTTTCTGTTGGCTTTATTTCTACTTTTGCCTGTCAAAAACCCGAAATAACCCAAGATTCCGTATCTTTTGCGCTTTGGATTCAGATCCCGGGAATGAGGCAATTATCCCATTATCCGAACTTCCACGTATTAGTATTACGGTTAATGAAAAACCTGAGAGTAAGTGATTGTAAGACATGCTTTTTATCTGCACCTTTCAATTCGGAACGCACTGCGTACCGAATTGGACCAAACATACTATCCTTACAAATAACTTTCTATTTTATGAACAATACATTTCCCTTTATTTAACTTACATTCCCATATTCGTATTATATTCCATCCTAGTTTTTTTAAAGTTTTGTTTACATGCATATCTCGCTTCCTATTTTTAAATATTTTATCCTCCCAATAAGACCAGTTGTGTCTAGGTTTTAAATTCCTGCAATTATGGCCGTGCCAGAAACAACCATCAATAAAAATAGCTAATTTCTTATTTGGAAATGCAAAATCTGGATTCCCAATCATTTTAATCGACCTGCGCCAGCCTTTTATATTGTTTGCTCTAAGAAGCAGAATAAATTTTAATTCTGTAGATTTATTATTCTTAGATTTAACCTTGGTCATTATTTGAGAACGTATCTTTGGAGTTACGTTATCCATAAAATTACTTAATGACCTGAATCCAAGAATTACTAAACTTTAACGTTTTAAGAATGGTTTCTTTGTCTAATTTTGGAGGTTTTTTTATTCTGATAGAGATTCGCTCTTGGGGAACTTTCTCAAGAATTGTAAATTGAGACCCATGCGGTTGCCACGTAAAAACATGTTCTTTCGTTTTTGAATTATATCCTATAAGATTTTTGTTCGCATTCCATTCCCAATAATAATTTTGAACAATAAATTCCTGGGTTTCGAATTCAAAAACAGAAAGTTCTAGCAAATCATTTGATTTAATCAAAACAACTGTTCTGAGATTTTTAAAAGACCGTCGAACCTCGACTACTCTCGTATTCCATATAGAAAGTATCTGCTGTCCTAAATCATTTGGGTCGCAATTAACAATTTTCCTTGCGCCAAATGAGTAAGTAGGCGAATTGCGTCCCGAAATTAATCGTACAGCCGTAGCCGTTAATGGATTTGGATTCTTAACTGTTTTAGCTCCCCATGCAGTTTGCCCAAAAACGATATCGTCAAGTCCAACATTGGAAGGTTTCCATTGTGCGTTTATTAAACGAGCAAAAATCTCTTCCCAATCAGAACCTTCTAACCGAGGAGTTCCTCTAGAAGCAAGAAAATAAATTATCTCTTTCCCTAGCTCTATTGCAAAATTATGCGGAAATTTGTTTAGTTGGAAGGGGGCTTTGTATTTATCAACAACTCTTAGTTTTGGATTCTTCATTAGAAAGTATATACTGGTTCACATAGAATTAATTGTTTTTCAAACGAACGATATTTAGGTATATAATTTTTAGTATCTCGTTGAAGCGATTCTAAAACATTTTCTATAACAGCTTGCGCTACTGGAACAGGAAGGCTGTTTCCAGCTTGTTTTCTGGCTTGAGAATCGTTGCCAATAATATTGTAAGAATCAGGAATCCCCTGTAATCTAAACATTTCTCTTGGAGTTAGTCTTCTTTCCCCATTTACCAATAAATAATTATACGAGGCTCCAGCTCTTAAAGCGCATGAATATGGATATGCGCTTATATGTCCCGCTTTATTTTCATGCCAAATCATGGGTTTTTTCGAAGGTTTTTGTTTTAAGAATTTAAGCCGCTTTTTAAATATTTTATCCGAAGCATAAAAATGCTTTGGAACATGACTTTCTAATATTTCGGAAAGAGATTTCATAGGAATACTTTCTGAAGGCCATTCAAATGAGGAAGATTTCTTAAATCCTACGATAAATATCCTTTCTCTTTTTTGAGGAAGCCCAAAATTAAGCGCGTTAAATATTTTGTAATCAACAGAATACCCCATACCTTTTAATGTTTCTAATATTTGCGATAATGTGCGACCTTTATCATGTCCTTTCAAAAGCTTTACATTTTCCAACACAAACGCTCTGGGACTTTTTTCTTCAATAATTCTTGCAATATCAAAGAATAAGGTACCTCTCATATCGGCAAATCCACGCCTATTCCCGATAATACTGAAAGGTTGGCATGGAAATCCAGCTAAAAGAACGTCATGATTCGGTATATCTTTAGCTTTGATCTTAGTTATATCTCCTTTCGGAAGTTCACCAAAATTATCTTCGTACTGTTTTTGGCAATAGATATCAATATCGCTTGAAAATACGCATTGTGAGTTAACATTCGTATTTTTACAAGCCTTCTCAAAAGCTATCCTAAAAGCTCCGATTCCACAAAATAAATCAATAAAATTTACAGAATTTATTTCAGCTTGACCTTTTGAAATATTATTTTTCATAGACAATTTTTTCATAGCTATAACCTATGTTATTTTTATTATAGCAATTTTTTAACCCCCTTGCTTTATTTTCCTAGATTTTCCAAAGTCTCAATATATTTACCGTAATAGTAGAAATGTTATGGGAAGATAGTTTACCCATCGGACCCTTAATTTTAATTCTTCCTCAATATATGTTTTCATGCTCTAAACAATGTTTCTACATAACTAAAAATCAAAAATATTTCTTACTGAATAAATCCCGTGCCGAGAAAGGCCTAATTTTCTTATTACAACTTTTTTCTTTATTTTTATTGTCTTTCTTCCTATTGTACTCAATTTGTTTTCTTGTCCATTTTGGAGCCCACTTGATCTTATTATTAATAATCCAATAATGTGATTCACATTCAAAACTCCAATTAGCTATTGAAGGATACAAGGAGACTGTTTCCCAATCATATACCAACTGCCAATCCATTGGTGATAGCGGTGTGACAACTTCTTTCCCGCATCCACAACAACATTTATGTATTGCCGTGGAATAGTCCATGGAAATATATATTACTCCTTCTTCTATTAGGTCAGGAATATTTTTAGTGAATTTATGTGATATGATCATCATTCACCACGTCATTGATATTAATGTTGTAAACTGAATGGAATTCTTTTTCTTTGTCATGATAGAACCCAAATAGCTTCTTCCATTTTATAACGGCAAGCGTAGCATTCAATGCATTAAGTTCTACTATTTGTATATTCTGAACATAATCATTATTGCCTTTATCAGAAAAATCAATTTTACTGCCTATATGATCTGTCTTTGCATTTGTTACAGTAGTTACCCTAACGCTTCCGGTCAAAGAACCTTCTACTGCATTAACACCTATACCGACATCAATAAACGGAATATTATCTCTCAAAAGTTTTTCAACTATTCCTTTTTTAGCTTCTCCGTTATCAATACATATGAAAACAAAATTCATTTCTGATAAAACTTCGAGTTTATCAGCAGAAATATTATATTCATGAGGAAAAATATTTTTTCGAATTTTCGAATATATTTCATGAAAATAGGCAACTTTTTTGGGTTGTATATTCAATGTTTCTTTTGAAGATGCTCCAGGGGCGCGAAAAGCATTGTGCTGTCGAAATTCGTCACCATCAAATATATGAATTTCTTTAACTCCTGTTTTCGAAATCAAATCAAGGATATAAGAACCTGTTCCACCCAAACCAATGACAGCAATCTTCAAAATATTTAACTTATCTGATATACCCATAATCTCTGCTCTGCTTGAGTTAGTATCCAGATAATTAAAAACACTTTCAGTTTCGGCGTCTTCGATTACCTTAAATGTTTTTGCTATGACAGCATGATCGATTGCTTCCGCCTGAGATTGCAGTATTTTCACATAATTAGTAACCTTTTCATAATAATCCGCGTAGCCATTTTGTGGTTTATTAGAAAAAGAGTGGTCTACTTGTACCCCTTCGGCAAGATTCTTTCTTTCGCTTTTATCCCGAATTCCGGTCAAGGGACTGCCTTCCTTATCACACGGATATTCTCCCTGAAAATATATCACGTGATTGCCAGGTTTTGCTGTCCTTTCACCCGCCATATCAAGTTGGGATACAAGAATGCCATAGGCAATTTCTTTTTTTGTATTTACATAAGGGATATGATATACAAGAAGATGCCCATTTATTATCTGTATCTCATACCCCTCATCCCTGAGTTTTTTCAGGTCTGGGCTAAGACTTATTAGTTGGTGTGACATTAAATATCATCCCGTTTTTCACTTTGACACTGACACCTTTCACCATGGATCCCTTTGGCCGCGATTCCTCACCTTTTGCATAAGTAATCGTATAAACCATATTGGGATCAGCTGAATAGGAGCCAAATGCCAACACAATGACTTCTTGATACGATATTTCTTTTTCGTTCCAAGTTTTTTCTCTCGAGTTTACGATTATCGTATACTCTTTTTCATGTGGATGTTTTTCTTTTTCCATAATTTCCCTCCTCTATACAGTATTTTTTTCTAATTGCTTAATTTTATGACTTTTCTTACAACACCTTGCATTCGAAAATCTTTAGAAACAATAATAGGCTTATACTTTTCGTCTTTTGACTTAGGCAATAATGCAACGCATTCAGCCTGTGGCTTGAATATTTTCACAGTCACTTCATCATCTATAAGAGCAAGCACTCTATCTCCTGTATTGGCAACAGATTGGCTTTCAATCAATAGCAGGTCATTATCGTCAATCCCATCATCGTTCATGCTATTCCCGTGTGCTCTGAGGAAAAAAAAGTTCTTTGGTTTATCTTTTACAAGATTCTTTGATATAGAAACATAACCCTCTAAGTTTTCCTCTGCAAAAAGTGGGGCGCCACAGGCAACTCTCCCAAGAAGAGGAATATTCACTTGATTTGCCTCTTTTTTCTCTATAGGCCCGACATTCTTCAACCCTCTTTTTTCTTCAATCTGAATATACTTCTTCTTTTCGAGAGCTCTAATATATTGCTGGATTGAATTAACTGAAGGGTAGCCCAAGACATCGGCCAATTCTTTATAGCTTGGCATCCGATTCTCAGTCCTTTGAAACTCGTTTATTGAATTTAATACTTTCTGTTGTTTTGGAGTTAAATGTGTTTTCATACATAGTATTATACATATCGTATGTATGATTTGTCAAGAGGGTAGGGAAATTTTGCTATTACGAACTGTAGAAAATAAAAAAGGCCTATATTACCGAAATAATATAGACCTGATGTATTTAAACCCAAAATCCGAAAAGTTCGGATTTTGAGATAATTGGCTCCCCGGGCTGGACTCGAACCAACAACCTATCGGTTAACAGCCGATCGCTCCACCATTGAGCTACCGGGGAATATGAACTAAAAGAACTATGTTTGAGAACTATATTTGAAGAACTGTGGGGATTATTATACTAAAAATAACGGAAAATGTTCAATGAACCTATATCTCTTTGCGGCCGTCCAGGGAGCGGGACAGGGTGATTTCATCCGCGTATTCAATGGTGCCGCCCAGGGGCATGCCGTAGCCAAGCCGGGAAACTTTTACGTTCTTTTCCTTTATGAGCTGGGCAAGATAGTTCGAGGTCATTTCGCCTTCTGTATCGGTGTCGGTGGCTATTATGACCTCTGTCACGCCGTTTTCAAGCCGCTGGAGCAGTTTCTTCACCCTTTCTTTTTCAGGGAAGGTGCCGTCGAGCGGGGAGATGACTTTTTCAAGTATGTGGTAGAGCCCGTTAAATTTCTTTGTCTGTTCTATAGCATTGAGAGACGAGCTGTTTTTTACCACGCATATCAGGGCCCTGTTGCGGGAATTGTCCCTGCAAATGCCGCAGAGGTCGCCTTCCGTGGGTGAATAACATTCCGAGCACAGGCGCAGCGAGGATTTGATTTCCTTGATGGCGCCTATCAGCTCCTCGGCGTCACTGGCGCCGTTTAGAAGTATGTGATAGGAA
>MGVM01000221.1 GCA_001800495.1 Elusimicrobia bacterium RIFOXYB2_FULL_48_7 | reverse complement strand
TCGTATGCGTGCTGTAATAAAAATAATTGTCTTCTATATAAACCGCGTTGGAAGTGCCCAGGGAAAGCGGCTGGGCGAAATCCGCCGACATGGCGCCGTCAACACAAACCCCGCCGACACTGCCGGTGGCTGAATCAGGCAGCCAGTTAATATAAAAAGTGCAATGGTCTATAAGCCCTCGTGAACCATCCCATACCATGACGCAATAACCCTTGTAATTCACATACTTGCAATGGTCCACGCGGAAATTCTTACATGTTCCTTTTATATTTATCGCCACGTCGGCGCTGGAACAAATCACGCCGTTATACCCCTGAAAAGTAATCCTGGTAATGCGGAATGGCTTGCCCTCCTGCCCGGTAATGTAAAAAGGGTGCTTCTTGTAAGAATAATCCATATTGTCATAAATTATTGTCTGGTCCATTCCCGCGCCCTGGATCGTGAGCGCCCTGTTTACCATTTCCACCTGTGAATTCCAGATGGCGGAGCCCGCGGGCAACTGTACCGTGTCGCCGTCGGCTGCCGCATTGATAGCGTTCTTTACCGCCTGGGTTGAAAGGTCAACAGCGGTGATGGTGGCGGCGGACACAGCTCCGGAAAACCAGAAAACCAGGCAGAAAATTCCCGCTGTTGTTTTTTGGGCGCATTTCATGAATTTCGGGTGTTTCACGCGACCCTCCTGCTGGAAAGCTCGTTTACTTCCAGCCTGCTTGGCACAATAACCCTTTCCGGCTTCCATTGCGGGTTCGTAAGCCGCTTAATCAGGCGTTCCACGGCCAGGGCCCCTTTCAGTGAATTGTCCTGAACAACCGATGTCGCCCCGGCAATATCTACGCCAACCACGCTGACATCACCGGGCACCCGTATATTTTTCTGGTTGAACGCTTTCATGGCGCCGTAATACATATTGGCGCCGTTAGTGCAGACAATCCCGGTAAATGGTATTTCCCTTTCCAGGAATTCCAGCACTGCCCTGCAGCCATTCTCCATTCCGAAACCGGCCTCAATAAGCAGGTTTCTATCATGCTCGATACCGGCTTCCTTCAGGGCCTGCCGATAACCATCAAGCCCGGCGGCATCCCAAGGGTACTTATCAAGATAATTCGCAAGGTAGGCGATTCTCTTATGCCCGGAATCCGCCAGGTATTTTGCCGCGAGGTAATAGGTCTGTGAATCGTCGGAGGTAACCAAATCGGAATTTTCCTCTGTCTTTTCCTGCTGGATTATCTCCCCCACCAGGACAAACGGAAGCTTTGTCTTCCTTACAAGGCGCATGTGTTTCGGCGTGAGGTTGCCCGCCACTACAAGCCCGGCGATATTTTTAGCCGCGCCGCTGAAAACGGCCTTCTCGCTGCCTGTAATGGTCTGGTAGAAAAGCTTCAGTCCGCTTTCCTTCAGTTTTTCCTCCACGCTGTTGATGAAAAGATTGAAACCCGGCACGCCCACGGTGCTTTTGATGGGGCCGGTGCAGATTAACAGGCATATTTCATTTTTTGATTTAAGGTCAAGGGTTTTGGACGGCTTGGCGCTTATTACCACCGTGCCATGGTTGGGCCTGCGGGAAATATACCCTTCCTTTACTAATCCGGTAAGGGCCTCGGTAATGGTGAACAAGCTGACGTTGAACATTTTAGCCAGGGTTTCCTGGTCTGGAAGTTTTCCGCCAACGGGTATTTCGTTCGATGTGATCTTATTTTCAATGTTTTCCGCCACCTGCATGTACAAGGGCTTTTGGCTGCCGGTATTGACGCTTTCAAACTTGAAGTTCATTTCCTCTCCCTATTAATTCTGTTAGTTTGGTTAATATGGTTAGTATGGTCTTATCTAGTTATAACATGGGTTTCAAGAAAAGTCAAGGGCTTTTTTTCAAATTTCTTGCGAAGCAAGAACGGCGTGATGCCGAGGGTTCATGATGAACCGAGGCACAAGGGGAATTTGGCAGGGGGTTTCGGTGGCTATATTGCTTCGCTCTTTTCCCACCATTCATCAAACGGCGGGAGATTAACTGTTCTTTTAACTTCGCTGTACTGGCCTCTTGCAATGGTATCAGTGGAAGGCATATTGTAACAGAAATTCTTTGTTACAATCCATCTGTCATGAATGGACGCGTTCAACCTTGAATCGGTTATAGTTCGTATTTCAAATTTTACACCGTCATTTTCAAGTTCTTTCCTTAAATCCCGGTATAAAGCCGTGAAAGTATTGTCAAGTTTTTCGGATGACATAAGTATTCTCACGCTTTTTACCCTGTCTGGATTAAGTGATTCGGCCAGCCAGTCCAAACCCGCTTTTGAATAATATTTGTCTGCCCAGTAAATATATTTATCGCAGGTACTGATAATATCCCTGATGGCTTTCTTATTAGAAAATGGTTTCCCGGGAGAAAGCATCCTGGAATTTGACGGCGCGTGAATAACTTCGAAAATGGTTCTAATTTTTTCATCCTGAGATTGAACTTTATCTTCGATCTGGTTCAATCTATCAAGCATGTTTTTGTTTGAGGAAACCAATCTCCTTATATTAATAAACACCCTGACTACGCCGATATTCACTTGTATCGCCCTTTTACTATTAAGGATACTTGAAAGCATTGCAACCCCGTGTTCCGTAAAAGCTTGAGGCAAATAGCGCCTGCCGCCCCAACTTGAGGTGACATTTTGGCACCTCAAGAATTCTTTTCTGGTTAAACAAAACATAAAATCCCGGGGGAATCTTTCAATATTTCTGCGGACCTGGCGAACCAAATATTTTGTTTCTACCCCATAAAGCCCGGCAAGGTCCTTGTCTAATATAACGTTCAAACCCCTGATTACAAATATTTTTTTCGTAATGACATCTTGCCCGATAAAATGAGCCATTTTTGCCTCTCCCTATTCATTGTTCTGAATATCCCTATTATTCAAACAAATAGACGCACAAAACGCTAAAAAGTTACTGGTTTATGTTGCTGGTAGTTGAGTTTGCCTGGTGGTTACCGGGGTTGGTGTTGTTCGGTATATCTGATTATCTGGTTCATCATTTTCACGGCTTCAACGGGGTGTTTCCCCGCCGCGGTTTCGCCTGAAAGCATTACCATGGTAGTGCCGTCAATAACAGCATTGGCCACATCCGTGGCTTCCGCGCGGGTAGGAATGAGGCGCTCTGTCATGCTTTCCAGCATCTGGGTTGCCGTGATAACGAATTTATTTTTCTGGATGCACTTCCTTATTATCTGCTTCTGGACAATGGGGACTTCATAGATAGGTATAGAGACACCCATGTCGCCCCGGGCAATCATGATACCATCGGCTTCTTTGAGTATTTCATCAATATTGTTTATCCCGTCCCGGTTTTCTATTTTCGCTATTACCTTGCACAGCGGCAATGCGGGCTTCACCGCGTTCCTGACAGCAATCATGTCTTTTCTGTTCCTGACAAAAGACTGGGCGATGTAATCCACCTTGTTTTCTAAGCCGAAATCGATATCTGCCAAATCTTTTTCAGTAAGCCCCGCGAACTTCAGTTTCATGCCGGGTATGTTTATGCCTTTTCTTGATTTTATCACCCCGGGCACAACTGCCTGAGCTTTAATAAACCTGCTGGTGACTGATTTCACATCAAGCACGATAGTGCCGTCTTCAATGAAGATTTGGCAGCCGGGGCCAATAGCTTTAAGTGAACCGCTGTAATCAAAAGGGATAACGTTTTCAGCGGAACTCGTGTTTGACAGGGTGATTACCTGGTTTTTTTTCAGCGGTATCCCGCCCGGCTGTTTTATTTCCCCTATCCTGATTCTGTAGCCTTCCAGATCCTGCAATATCCTGATATGCCTGCCGTATTTTTTATTCAATCTCCTGATTATGATTATCTTCTTCTTGTGTTCGGCGTGCGTACCGTGCGAATAATTAAGCCGCGCAATATCCATCCCCGCAAGCATCAGCTTCCTCAACACGGTTTCCGAACTGCTTGCTGGCCCTATAGTGCAGACTATTTTTGTTTTGACCATATTACTCAGCCGTATCGTCCTTTTTTGTTGTGTCAGCGCAGGACGGCGAATTTGCCTTTCCTGGTGCCGGAGGCGTCGGTCAGTTTGAATATGTATATCCCGGAAACCACGTTTTCTGCGGAGCTGTTTTTTCCGAACCAGTTTATTTCTGTGGCTCCGGGCGCCGCAGATAATGTTGCTACCAGCTCTCCGGTGATGGTAAACAGTTTAAGTTCCGCGCCGGTTGGGCCGTTGACCACGAATTTCAGGGGCTGGTTGTTGGCAAATGAACACGGGTTAGGGTAAGCCGTGACGCCCGCGCCTATGGTAGAGCTTGTGTTGCTTGCCACTGTCTGCCCGTTTGAGTTTGCCGCGGCACCCAGGGACCCGGCGCCGTTTTCCGCTTTCACGGAAAAATAATATGCCTGGTTGTTGGCCAGTGTCAGCCCGGTCTTTGTTACAGACAGGGCAGAGCCGTTATCTGTCCAGGACGTTATGTCCGCTGCCCCGGCGGTGGTGCCGATGGCATACCAGTATTTTGCAATTCCTGACTCGGCGTCAGCAGAAGCATCCCAGTTGGCGCTCAGTTGCGTCAAAAATGTCGATGAATCGACATCGCTACTCAAACCATCACGCGCTGATGCTGGAGCAGGAGGCGGCGTGCTGTCAACCGGAGGCGCCGCGGCTGCCGGGGTATAATAGGACTCAGATACAACCACGTTGTCGTAATAAATATTGCCGGTCACATTGCTGCCGATTGAAGTCACCCCGATTTCCAGGTTTTTTGCCGCGGCAGTCATAGGCCTGCGCAGGGCTGATTGCACCTTTACACCATCCAGCCAGATTTCAATGCCGCCTTTTATGTTGTCGTCCGCTTTGGTATGTATGTCGATGGTATGCCAGGTGCCCGTGGAAATAGGCAAATAACCCGCGTACTTTCCGGGCCAGCCAGGCGCGCAGACCCAGTCGCTTCCCTCCAAATATTCAAAATACATGTTAATACCGGTGTCATCGTTGCCTAAAAACATCGAGCCCAGGAAACCGCCTGACTCATCGGTAAGCTTCATTATGCTTAAAACTTTATCGGGCCAGTCCGCGTCATCAAGCCCTTCTCCCGAATGGATAAACTGCGGAAGGCTTAAGTTTTCCAGCTTTACATTAAACTTCACGAAAGTTTCTTTCGCTCCCATCGGGGTAATGCTGGTTTTGGAAAGAATGGAGGAAGTCTTATCCAGTACCTGGCATTTTATGCCGTAAGTTCCCTGGTATGCGGAAGTGGTAACAGAAAGGATATTGGTCGCGCTTTGGCCAGAAGTGTTCCACTTGGCAAGAGAGCCGGTTTCAAAATCATCGTAGAATTTTACCTGCCAGGGGATGGTTGCCGCGCACTGGCCGTCGGAAACACCCGGGACAGATTCCAGCCCTACGCCGTTTACCGCTATCACGCTGACGTAATAAGTCACGCCGCGGCTTAGAGCCACGTTGGTTCTGCTGGTAGTCACGTAGGTAAAAGTGCCGTTGTCTACCCAGTTAAAAACCTCGGAGCCCCCTGGCGTAGAACCAACCTTGTACCAGTATTTTTTGATGCCTGACTCGGCATCGGTGCCAGCCGTCCAGTTTGCCGAGATAGAATACAAATCGTTTGTTATTGAGATGTCCGCTCCGGTGCCGTCACGCACCGCGGGCACGGCAGGAGGGCTTATATCCATAGCAAGGCAGTTTTCCAGACGGATTTCTTCCCTGTTGGGCAGGGCTTCATACATTACTTGATTTGAACTTACCGGCTTGATGCTGATTACATTGCCCTGAATTATTTTGCAGAATGCCCAGCCGGCAGGCACATCACTGATAAGCGTCAGCGGATAATCATAAAGGGAAAGGTCGGGCAATAGCGGGTTAATGCCGGTGGAAGTAAGGTTAATCCTTACTGCGGTGGTTGAATCTTCAACGACCGCGGCAACCGCGGAGCTTCTTTCTATACTGTACATGTATGTGTCCTGAAAACCACCTACCCATAACTGGCTTGAAACTGAAACAAGGTAATCCAGCATGCTTAAAAAATCCGCGGTGCTCCATCCGCGGTCGGTAAACAAATATTCCGCCTGGGGCCCGACACCGTGCATATTGAACATTCTGTATGTTCCGGATGATATAGCCATCTGTATTGATTGAATCTGCTCCGCAAGGCTGCCAGGAAGTCTGCCGCTTGCATTGTATCCGGGCACATCGGTGAGATAGTATTCAGGGTAGAAACTTCGATAGTTTGGAGGATATGTGGCAGCACCGCTTATGCCGCAGCACAACAATTTACTCTTGCCGGGAGTGTTGAGCGACCATATTATTCTAGACGCTTCTGAAAATTCATACCTAGCAGTGTTCATGTCGCTAACAGAACAGTGGTTCATGGTGTGATTGGACAGCTGCATACCTAACCTGCCACATTGGCTTTCCCACATCATTATGCCGTAACCGTACATAATAGAACCTGGAACCACTTGAAAATTGCCGGCAAGCCCGCGCGCAACCAGTTGGGGTATCGCGTAGGCCACGTGAGTGTACATGGCATCATCAAAGTCCATGGCCCAGGCCCCTGCCTTATTGTCTTTCCATTTGCAGAATGTGGTGGCGGCATTGATTGAAGACGCTGCGGCTAAAAGCAAAAATATAAATACATTGAAGCTGAAAATTTTACGCATTTGTTTCTCCAGCGGTGTTTTGTATAAAACAATTCACCTTGTTTATAGAAATACAGGGACAACTGCAAAAATTAGGGTCAGCGCAGGACGGCGAATTTGCCTTTCCTGGTGCCGGAGGCGTCGGTCAG
>MGVM01000220.1:10728-21043 GCA_001800495.1 Elusimicrobia bacterium RIFOXYB2_FULL_48_7 | reverse complement strand
CAGCCAGATCTCGCTCTCTTTCTTGTGGTTTTTCGCCAGCCAGGCCCGCCAAACCTTGCGGTCCGTAACGTAAAGCGTGTGTTTTATGATCAACCTAACCCCTCAGATAAGTATTGTGTCCCCGGAATTACGGTTTTATTTCTGTAAAAGGCATGCTGTCAATAAACGACTTCACAGCTTCATCAGCGACGGGTTTCGTGTAATGAATCCCCGCCAGCTCTTTTGATTTTTCCTGCAAGGCTATTTCCCATTTTGAATAAATGGAATCCCTGGATATGGGCTTCCGTATTTCTTTTTTCCTGATCAACTCAATAATTTCATTCCAATCAGGGCTGAATGTTTCAAAAATAAGGAACAGGTCATAAAAATCCCTGTACTTTGCCCTGTCACTGCAGGCGCGGGTTTTCTCCGCGCAAATCTCCCTGATATCCATCACGCTTACGTTTGTCTGGATTCCCCAGGGATTTTTGTATTCCTGCTGTTTTGCGGGAAGCACGACATTCTGAATGAAATCTATCTCCACTTTCAGGTAATTCGGCAGGCCGAGCGGGCCTGTATATTGCACCCGCTCAAACTTTATAGTCGCTTTTGACTTATATTCCTTCTTTATGGTTATGAAATCCTCGGCCTCAAGAACTGCTTTCACCTCTTCCAGGGAAATATCCTTGTCCAGGGCCGTGAAATCCAGGTCCTCGGAAAACCGGTACTGCGGCAGGTAGCAGTGATGAATAGCGGTGCCGCCCTTAAAAACAAGCCTGTCCCTTAAACCTGAATCATAGATAATCTTTGAAACCACGGCAAGAAAATAATCCTTCTCGGCCGTTGCAAGCCCGTAACGCCGATTTTTACGGTTGATCAGCTCCAGGGCGCGTCTTGACAATAATTCAATAGACATGATTATTCCCCGTCAAAATGCTCATCATAATAAAGCCGCCATTTAGCGTTGAATTTACCCGAGCCCGCGGCCATAAGACTGCTGTTGTGTATTCCCTTAACGGCATCATATACAAACCCGGAATCTATTCCCGCTTTATCAAATAAAAAACCCAGTATTCTTTTTACGGTTACAGGCTGCCGGGAGCAATATTCTTTAAACCGGCTTAGATCCAGGTCATCTTTATATGCTTTTAATTTTTCGAGGACCAGGTCCGCGGAATGAACGGAACGCCCAAAACACAAAATATCCAAAATTGCTTTTTCAGGAGAAGCTATTTTTACAAGATAATTCTCAACGCGTTGTTCACTAAAACCATAAAACAATCCCCCGCGGGCTTTAACAAATTCATAAACTACATTCTCTATTTCTTTTGCCTTACAGGCATTTGTTGAGACTGAGCGTATTACTTTTAAACCCTGGTCAAACATTCCGTGATACTGCAGGGCCGCTTCAAACGAAACATAACAACCAGCGCACAGAAGCTGCGCCGTTTTATAAACCGACAACCCAGAAAAACCCAAAGATTCAATCCCGGCGACAAAATACACGCCTCTTTTTATCCTTACCAGCCAGCCCTTTTTGGAAAGCTTGCTTGTAAAATTACGCACAGACTGCCTTTGTTTGTCAGTTGATATTTTACTCAACTGCTCAAAAGTAACAATAACGCCGTATGTGGCAACCGCGTTTTCCAGGAATTTAAGCTCTTTTTCTGATAAAATAGTTCTTTTCATATCTAGTTAATACTCTGTTATAGGTTATTTACTGGTTACATTATATACCATTTACTGTGATTTGTCAAGTAGGGGAATCCACGGAAGTGTGTCAATTACGTCCGCAGCGCGGACGCAATTGGATAAGTATGGGGTATTTAGTGGCCTTTCAGGCGGGGCGTCCAGCTAATTTGTGTCAGCACTGCTGACACAAATTGTTTCCTACGATAGCCCTCATAGAACTCATCCCTGCGAAGGCAGGGATCCAGGAGCCTTTACCCCGCGAGAAAACGCGAATTTACCGCGAATTTCCGCGAAATTAATCTCGCGGCACACCGCGAGAATAGCTGAAAAGTATCGATTTTTCGTATGTTTTCAAATTCGCGGTTATTCTCGCGGTATTCTCGCGCATACAGCCCGCGAATTTAACCCCGCGAATATAGGTGGGTTTGTTCGTAGCAGAGAGAGCAAAGCTCTGCTTGAGATAAGTATTGTGTCCCCGGAATTAAGGTTTGGTTAGGTAGGTCTTGCGTAGTTGCCCGCTCCGCGCATCGGCTCTGTTACAGCTGTTTACCCCGCCCTATACTCCCGGTTCCTGCCGCCGCCGCTTGCCTTCAAAACACCCCGTTTTTCCAAACGATTCAACAACCGGTAGGCCTGATCCTTGCTCAAACCAAACTGTTTCTGGCAGTATTCATTATCAACCGAACCGTTGCTCCTGGCATACTCAAGCGCCTGCGAACCGTAGCTCATAGCGTCTGATTCCGTTTCAATGGCCTGTTTGGCGTTCTTCTGCTTAAGATACTTTGATATATTCGTCCCGAAATAAATGGCAAACACTTCCCCAAGGGTATAAAGCAAAGGCGCCGGTATCGAAGCCACAAGCTTCAACTGCCACAGAAACACCGTTGCCCCCGCAAGAAGCGCCCAGGAACCAACAATCAGCTCCCCGCGCGATATCTTCCTGCGCATCACAGCGCTTGCTTCATCATCATCCTTCGCGGAACTGATCCACCTTAAAAACTCCTTCTGCCCCACATAAGCCGCAAGCACGCCCAGGTAGATATTGCCCATGATCATTGATGATTCCATCGGCATGCTTAAAACCTTGCCGAAAGATGCCAGGTAATACTGGCCGAACACATCCATTAACACCGCCGTGTAATGCAGAACCCCGAAAAACAGCGCCAGCCCGAACAAAAATTCAGACCACTTCTCTTTCACCTGCCCCGCCGTCACCTGCTTTTGATTATTTGATTGATTTGTGGGTTCCATTTGATTCACTCCCCTTATTCCTTTGTCATCCTGATACCATTTGATGTTTATAAAGAAGGATCTCTCTTTGTGTCATCCCTGCGAAGGCAGGGATCTGCTAATCTCAACTTTATTCATATATTGTTCTGGAGTCATACCTATGTATTTCTTGAAACATTTGTTGAAAAACCACTTTCTTTTGAATCCATAGATGTAGTAAAGCTTGGAATAATGTTTTCCGTAGCGGTCAATAGATTCTTTGGCTTGTAGCACATTAAGAAGGATACTATAATCTTCAACTGTCATTTTCATAGTATTTTCAAAACACCGAGCTACACCTTTATGATCCCAATGATTTAAATCTGCAATTACCTTGCTTGTCCTCTTATTACACGTCCTGATATCACTGAGCATTGTATTTGTTATATGTTCATCATAAGTGAATCTTGGTTTTATATCGTACATCTCGTATGGAATTCTCATTTTATGATTATTAATGAGGTAATTTATCCTATCGTTAATTAGATAATGATCTATTGGCTTTGACTCAAGCATACTGACACCCAGGTTCAGCGCTTTTGTAAAATTATCAATTGTTGGAAATGAAGTCATAAATAAAACTGGTAATTTATTATATTTAATTCTTACTTCTTGAAGGAATTCAATACTCTTAAACCCAGGCAAATTATATTCCAATATTATCAGGCTATATTTGTTATTCTTGAGTTTGTTTTTGGCCTGGTCAACACTCGAGGCCTGATGGATAATATAAGTCTTTTGAAGTAAAGCAATAATATTTGTGTTTATTTTCGGGATTTCTTCAACAAAAAGTATTTTTTTCATATATTTACGTCCTTTGTCATTCCCGTGCAAACGGGAACCTCGTTATAAGAATTGTGTCCCCAGAAATTAAAGAAATTTGTTTTCCATACTATTAATTTTTCACAAATTTAGACAGTTCAGTGGGAAAAGTTTAAACTATTGATATATTTTGTCAATAGTTTAGACCTGACACCAATCACACCACAGTTTAATGTTATATAAAATTATTCGCGTCTTTATAATGCTCATACACGAAGTTATACACCTCAAGGCCTCTTGTTTCACATTCTGTTTCAAGATATGCCGGCTCCGGAAGGTCCTTATAAAGAATGTCAAATATTGTGGTTTTAACTCCTGCCCTTGTTGATTCCCATTCTCTCCAGTCACTCACAAGTTTTTCCATCTTTAGTTTAACAATTAACCCGCGAGCTACCTCCCGGACTTTTTCCGTTTCTTCCGGGTTAAGATTTTCTTTGAGCAGTAAATCAAAAATTGCCAGCTCTTCTTCAGTCAGGTTTTCCTTAACTGTACGCTGTTCTTCATTGTTTAAGCTTTTTGCTAAATCAATAAGGTCATCAAAAAGCTGATCAATATCATGTGCGCCATTGTTATATTCATGCAAAATCGCATTCAACCGTTCCATAAATCTGGCTCGCTTTTTATTGCGTTTCACCATATCAGCGATTTTCTTTTCCAGCTCAGCGCACAAACTCTCCACCTGAAGATTTTTGTTCTCCAAACCCTCAAAAAACTTACGTAAAGCGTCAGCATCAAGGGAACTCAAATCCTTAACTCGCTTATATTGGGGTATAACATATTCACCGGCTTGTATAGACCGATCGAGTAAATCCTCCAGGTCTTTTTTGACTTGCGACACATCGACACTTTGAGCTCCAACATACCGCACACGAGAAGCGATTACCCGCACAGCGGTGACTTCATCGTAATAATTCTCAGCAGCTGGATCCGGTAACACCGATTTATAGGCGGTATTCAGGTCACTAGACAGATTTAGAAACACCTTTTTCTTGTCAGGTTGGCCAACAATCGTATTGGCATACCTTTCAAGCAGGCGTAACTTATCTTCGGCAGATGCTTTCAAAAGCTCTTTAAGCTCAATTTGTTCGCCTTTTAAAAATATCTTTGTTTCCTCAAATAATTCCTTAAGGTTGCCGACAAGCTCCTCTTTATCTCGAATAATTTCGTCATCTTCATGGCCCTTAGTGGACGCATAAATCGCGAGCGCCCGCTCAATATTACGAAACACCCCTATGTAATCCACAATTAAACCATTAGTTTTCCCTTCGGCTACGCGATTAGCGCGGGCAATGGCCTGCATGAGGGTATGATTTTTAAGAGGTTTATCTAAATATAATGTTGAAAGGTTTGGCACATCAAAACCAGTCATCCACATTGCGCATACAAACACAACCCTCAAATTACCTTCGGGTTTTTTAAATTCTTCCTCAAGATTTCCCTTGATAATTCTTTCTCTCAAGGGCCTCATGTCAATTTCAAAGGGTTCAAGGTCGGCTATTTCATTTTGGCTTTGGCTTACCATAACTGCCATATCCACATTTTCATGTTTATCAAGCTGCTCCAAAATTTTATCACGTTCCCGTTCATCTTTAGCGCGGGTTAAATCCATTCGAAGTTTGCCTATATAGCGTTCCCATTCAGCCTTCACCTTGATGTACATGCGAACTGCTGTCTTTTTGTCTACAGAAACGACCATCGCCTTGCCATTATATCCGCGCCCTACAAAATGCTCCACAATATCCCGCGCGACCGCGTTAAGCCGGTCTTCACGCGTTACTAAATGATAAAAAGTAGAAAATTCCGTTTCAAGCTTCTCCTCTTCTTCATCATTGAGGTCATAAAAGTCCATTACCTTTCCTAGGTCTCTTTCGAGATTCTCATTTACATTCTCAAGCCGCGGCACTCGATTCTCGTAATAAAGCGGGACAGTAGCGCCATCCGATACGGATTGCCCAAAGTTATACACAGAAACATAATTGCCAAATGTTTCCCTGGTTTTTTCCTCGCCTTCTGCCATCAGGGGCGTTCCTGTAAACCCAATAAATGACGCTTTAGGCAATGCTTTGCGCATATTTTGGGCCATGCGGTCATATTGAGTGCGGTGGGCTTCATCAGTCATTACAATGATATCATCCCTGTTTGAAATTGCGCCGGTAATATCCTGAAACTTCTGAATAGTGGTGAATATCTGGCGATGGTCTTCCGATAGAAGATCGTGAAGATGAACAATGCTTTCCGCTTGAACTTCCTTTTCATACACTGCGCCAACAGTAGAAAAGTTCTTATATGCCTGGCGGTCAAGATCCCCGCGGTCAGTAACAATTACAAAAGTGAAACTCATGGATATTTTTCTAAATACTTTTTGCGACAAAAATACCATTGAGTACGATTTTCCGGAACCCTGGGTATGCCAGAACACCCCGAGTTTTCCCTGGTTATCTTTACGATGCAGAACACTTCCAAATGCGCGATTTACCCCGAAATATTGAAAATACCTGGAAATAATCTTTTTGACTCCTCCTAACGATTCATCAAACAGAATAAAACTCTCAAAGATATCCATCATTCGCTCTTTGGCGCATACCCCGCGAATCATTGTAGCTAAATCTGTTTTCGGCACATCTTCTTCGCTATCCGCTTTTTTCCATTCATTGAAATACTCAAACGGCGAAGTGAGTGAACCAAACTTATTTTCAATGCCGTTAGAAATAATTATGCCCATGTTGTACCAAAACAGTTTTGGTATTGTAGTTTTATAGTCACGTAGATTATCGCGATAAGCGTCAACAAGGCTCTTGTGAGAAGCCTTTAATTCCAAGAGCATCAGCGGAATGCCATTTACAAACAGCACTATATCCGGCCTGCGGGTATACATATCGCCAACTACCCAAAACTGGGAAACACATAAGAAGTGATTTTCTGATGGGGTATTAAAATCAAGGAATTTTACACGCTCAGTATCACTTGCGCCATCAGCCCTGGGCACATTTACAGTTGCTCCATCACGCAAGATATTATAAACCTCATGATTGGCATTAACTAAACTCAAATGCGACCGGTCACGTGTAAGCTGATCTACGGCTTGCTTAAGCGCGTCTTGAGGCAGGCTGGGGTTAAGCTTTTTTAGTACAGGCAGAAGGAACTTTGTTAAAACCACTTCACCCTGGTGTTCTCGGCCCAGGCGAGCATCTTCAGTATCCGTATAGGCGTTAATATGACACGCCTCATCATCCCATACTTCTTTGATGAGTTTAATGACAGTTTGTTCAACTAAATTGTCTTCGGAAAATGGGTTCATTTATTTATCAATGCCATCATCATTTCAATTGAGTCTTTCAATTCCTGATCTGTAAAATTGGGATTCTGACGGTTTTCTGGATGATGAATTGTATTTCTTATAAAAGTCATCAGAGTCACATCCTTAGATGGAGCTGCTATTCCTTTTTGTAAGCAGACCCACTGTTTATTCTTTTTAATGCCTTTTGTTTCAAAATATTGTTCAATATCTCTTTCATAATATTTCTGCTCGTTTTCTTGCAAATAACCATAAAGTTCATTATGAAATTCTATTGTACAGAGATTGTATGCTTTGTAGTTTATTTGTCCCAACGAAGGACCACAATCAAATAGATTTAACATTTTTGACGGTGTTATTCTTACATTGTCATTCTCTCGATTAAAAATTATCAGATCTTGATTCGTAGCATCAAAGTTACCCAAGAAATATGGTGAATGCGTTGAAATGAACACTTGACGTATTTGCGATATTTCAACCAATGCTCTTAAAAGATTTTGTTGGGCTTTTGGATGAAGGCAGGTTTCTGGTTCATCAATAAAAAAGAAAAGTGGTTTTGATTTTTCAGAATCACTTGGATGTGCGGATATACTTTGAGCATAAACTTGAATCATAGCCAAAGCAACTGCCCGTTGCATACCTGTTCCTTTGTCATTTAACTTTGTATCCACACCATCATTAACGAATATTTCTCCAGCTTTGTAAAATATTGATGGTTCTGGTAATGAAAAATTGAAATGAATGTCGGCTTTTCCATATTGTGACGCTAATATATCATTAATTCTTTCTTCAATAATCTGCGTACGTTTACTTAAGCTATCGATGTCTCCATGAAATGTTTCTTTATGGATTTCACTAAATTTATTCCATTGTTCGCTTTTGAAAAAATCACCGGCAGCCGCAGTTAATAGACGACCGCATATCTTAGTAGCACCGAAATCAGAAACATCAGAAGGATCCGTATCAGCCCACACAAATTGAGTTTCAAAAAGAGTACTGATCACTGTATCAATCCCCGATGGATTCTCAAATTGATTCAGTTCAGGATTCCAAATTGTTATTTTTTTAATATCCAATTTAACATCCTTTCCATTCTGTTTGATTGTTCTTTCCTTTGAAGATCGCTGTATAGTAAGTGTCTCTAAATTATTTTTATCTACTACCACATATTTTTCATATTTTGGCTCAGAGAAATCCCTTATAACCTGTTTGATCTGTCCAGTAAATTTAATAGTGCAACTAACCGGATCAGTTTTTGCGGAAAACTTATTTCTTATATCTGAGATGTCCTTTTCTTTCGGCAGACCTGATTTAATAAAGTTAATTACCTCAAAAAGTGTTGATTTACCAGTATTGTTCTCACCCACAAATAACACTAATTTGCCATTAAAATCAAAGTCATGAACCCCTTTGTAAATTTTATAATTTTCAACTGTCACTTTTTCTATTTTCATCATAAATATTTCAGTTCCCGTTTCCCATTGACCAATTTTGGAATTAAAAGGTCGCGAGTTTTCTGCAAATTCTCATCCAATAAGGTAAGTCTTTCGATTTCCTCATAATAGAACTTTACCATTTCTTCAAAACTAGTGGCCAATTTATCTGTGGCGCATAAAAACTTTAGTCCTTCAATTTCGTTCTTATTAACCGATTTGTAAATAGCGCCATTGCCTATCATATCCTTCTCGGTAAATCTTTGGGTAAACATAAGAAAAAGCAGTACCTGCAAGGAATTTATATGCTGAATAGCGCACAAACCACGACCAAGAATGATTTTTTTGTTTGAGATATTTATCCGACCAACGGGAGCCCGAACACTGAAAAGCAGATCGTCCTTTTCTGCAAACTTATTGCCATGAGTTGAATAAACTCTATCCATTGGATATAAATTTCCAAAATCAGCAACGCCTTGATGAAATGGAAAACCGACTTTATCCTGATTATAATGCTCTGATATAGGGGATTGCCCCATTGTTATATTTGTAAAATCTCCAAGCCTCTTCACTTCCCAACCTTCAGGGATTAGGCCATATTCTGTTCCACTATCTACCATGCGGACTTTTTCATGGCCAGGGAATTTGAATTTTACGAACCACTCGGTATAAAGCCGTTGAGCTATTTCTTCCAAAATCTTAATACGTTTTTCGTTTACTTCGATTAGGTCGTCATAGGTAGAAAGAACAGATGCAATACCGGTTTGAACTTCAAGAGATGGCAGGTTGATTTCAAACTCTTCAATGTCAGTCTTTGTCAAAGCTTCTCTAGTCGCACCAGTTCTTGCAAGGCCTAAAAGCTGTTTTTTGTAAGGAAATGAAACCAAAACATACTTTAAATATTTTCCGTCAAGATTTATTCTGTCGGCTCTTATAATCGATACATGCTGATTAACTCTAGCAGGCACAAGATCATTCGGGACAGCTGTACACCTACAAACTGATGCACCGGTAATATTTAATAAAACATCTCCCTCTTTGACTTCTACATTCGCTAATTGCCCTGCTTGATCATCATCGATAAAAGCCAAATCATTTCTCTCAAAGCTTAAATCATAAACATTTAAACTTCTAATCAGAGGTGTGCCGTCTTTTTTATATGATGACTGTCCGCCATTTGGAGTTGCACCGCTGCCAATTTTGGTAGTTATATTCTTTAATTTCTTATTTTGCCATACCATTGATACACCCAATTACATACCCTTCTTCTAAGATGATTTTTATGCCTTATTTTTCAACAACTGTTGCCTTTTTCTGTGAGGCGATATTTTTGCAGGCGGACGGTTCATAATATTTTGTTCCAATCATCTGCGATTTTCTTTTCTAATACATAGGCCTCTTTGGTAAGAGTGGTAAATTCACCCATCAGTTCTTTCATACGTTTTTCAAAATCTACGTTATCCATTTCTTTTTCAACAATCTCCACATAACGCCCGGGATTGAGTGAATAATCATTGACGCGAATGTCATCGAGCGAGGCAACTTTGCATCTGCCCTTAATGTCCTTATATTTTCCACAACCATCTTCTGAGCGATATCTGCGTACAATACCAGCAATTTCCTGTATTTGTTCATCTGTCCAGGTGCTATGAGCGCGGTCTATTTCAGTAAAGATATCCTGCGCGTTGATAAAAAGAATTTTGTTTTGTCTTGGCGTTCCGGCCTTGCTTTTATCAAAAAACCATAAGGTACAGGAAAGAGTTGCATTTAAGAACATATTAGTTCCAACAGAAATGATTACATCCACTAAACCTGTATCAATCAT
>MGVM01000220.1:6996-10708 GCA_001800495.1 Elusimicrobia bacterium RIFOXYB2_FULL_48_7 | reverse complement strand
CGGCGTTACCTGCGTCACCTGCTGAGTTTGCCATTACAAAACCGGCCCGCCCTTTTGATGATAGAGCGCTTGCAAATATCTGCATCCATAAATAATTAGCATTGCTGATCTCGCCTTTGCCTGTAAGAGGAAGGCCAAAAGAGTAGCGTTTGTCACCCTGCAGGCGGGACGAGTCAATAATAATCTGTTTGTTCTTATCCTTGCCTTTTACATTAAACGGCGGATTGGCAAGAACAAAGTCGAACTTTCGAATTGATTGGTGAGGATCTTCGTAATAGGAATTTGCAAGTTCAATTTTTCCGGAAAGCCCGTGAATCGCAAGGTTCATTTTCGCGACATGCAGGTTACTTTCACCCTTTTCTTGGCCATAGATACCTACTTCTTCCATAATGGAACGTTTACCCTTACTGTGCGCGGCCACAAAATGGGCAGATTGTACAAACATGCCGCCGCTTCCGCAGGCAGGATCATAGATTTTTCCATGATAGGGTTCCAAAATCTCAACTAAGAGTTTTACAATAGATTGAGGCGTGAAAAACTCACCGCCTTTTGCTCCTTCTGCACGGGCAAATTCCCCAAGAAAATATTCGTAAATCTCTCCAAAAGAATCGCCTTCAATATCATCAGGTATTTGATTGAAATTTTTAAGAAGAGTGATAAGAATACGGCTATTTTCATCTTGTTTCTTGGAAATAGTCGTATAGTCCTGTGGAAGGATACCGGCAAGCTCGCGATTCTCCGTTTCAATAGCTTTCATTGCTTCATTAATCGCTTTACCAATATTTTCGCTTTCTGCAAGGCTCATCAAATAAGAGTAAGTCGCTTTTTCTGGGATGAAAAGTACGCCTTTTGCTTTATAATCATCAGGGCTCACCGGACGCTTACGGCCTAAATACTCTGCTTTACGTTCTGAAACAAGGCCTGCTTGAATTCTTTTAAACCTCACATCAGCAAATTTAAGGAAAATCAGCCCAAGAATCGGTTCGGAAATTTCATTTAATTTAAGACTGCCGTTTGCGCGTAATTGCTCAGCCGCAGCCCAAAGCTTTTCTTGTAATTGTTTGCTGTGTTCATTCATTTTCATGTACCTCTAAATCGGTGTCAGAGTTGACTATCAGCGCTTATTAAATGTCAATGATTTCTAGTGTTTACTGATGGAAGAATTATAGAATTCTGGGGACACAATACTTATTTACGAACCATGGAGGCTTGCAGGAATGACACCATTTTATCCCGCCAAAACCGTTACTTTTACTTTGGTTCCGATGGTTTTATTGATCGCATGGCCAAAATGTAAATTATAAATCATGGATACCCGGGTCAAGCCCGAGTATGACAAATGGATGATTTCGTTCAGGGATGGGTTTGATTTATTCATGGCGGGCTCCTTTTTGCAATTTAGGTTCTGGTTGTTAATATTTATACCATTTTGGGCGGGGTGGGTCAACTGGATCCCTGCCAGGGGCACGCAGGGAGGACAAATCAGCAGAGCTTTGCTCTGCGGCTACAAAAGCAGGGATGACATAAAGGTGAAGGGGCAGGATGACAAGGTGAGGGGGCAGGGATAACATCAACGATGCCTTTGAACATTTCGTTAAGGTACCTTTTGTCCGGCCCGCCGGGAACCGCCAAGACAAAGATCATAAGGGCTATAGACAGCGGTACGCTGGGCCGGGAAAATTACTCGGCTTTAATAGAAAAGCAGACTGAATTTCGGGGACACGATACTTATTTATGATTTATGGATCCTTCAGTGACCTTCCAGCTAGTACCTGATTTCTCTCACCAGTGGTGAGAGTTTTTCATGTTTACCCACCCCCACCCGCTGGTATCACAGATTGTGATACCAGTAATAGCGCTTTAAGGTCGCATTTTGCGACCTTAGAGAAAATTGGAAGTCACAAATTGTGACCTCAAAGAAAATTCTACGCACCGCGTAGAGAATTACCCTACTATTGAACGCTCTATCCAATTCGTGACACACTGCGTCACGAATTCAATTAGAACCATTATGTCGGTTTGAGGTCGCACTTTGCGGCCTCAAAGAAAACCGGTGACAAATTGGCACCAGTTACCACAGATTTGTGGTATCGCAAAACGCGAGACCATACAACTTCTTCTTCAAGGTCACAGATTGTGACCTTGAACAAAATTGGATGTCGCAAATTGCGATATCCAATACTAATCGTGGATCCCTGCCAGGGGCACGCAGGGATGACATTTTATTTCTTTATTATTTCCCAATGGCCGCCCTTGTCGGGGCCAATACGGCGGAGAATGCCTTTCTTCTTTAATTGAGCAATGTTCTTATCTATTGCTGTGGTGCTAATTCCAATCCTATCGGATAATTCTTTCTTGGATACATGGGCATTTTGTTTGATAAAATTGATTATTTTACGCTGACTTTCTACCAACCTTTCTACTAACCCTTCTACCAACCTTTTCTCCCTACTTTCTCCGACCTTTTCCCCGACCTTTAATGAATATTCAGGATTTCTGCAACCAGTGGCTGCAGTTTTTCGTTTTTGTTTAATTTTGAGGCCACAATTTGTGACCTCAAGTTGAACTGGTCGCATTTTGCGACCGGTTGCTCCTTTGGGGAACTTTTTGGTAATTTTAGCGTCTATTTTACAGAAATTAAACGGGTTGAACCTTGACTTTGTAGTCTGCTATTACTACAATTGTAGTCAAAGGAGACTACATGGACATATTGAATGTATCAAAGTCAAAATTAACAAGGGAATTACTGGGCTTCTATTTCACTAATGCCGACAAGGGTTTTTACCTCAGGGAACTGGAAAAGAAACTCGGCCATTCCGTAGGCAATATCAGGCGCCAGTTGATTAAATTTGAGAAAACCGGCCTGTTTTATTCTACCCGCAGGGGTAATCTTGTCTTTTACCACCTAAATAAAACGTTCCCGCTTTATAACGAGCTCAAAAGCATTGTTACTAAAACGGTAGGTATATCGGGGGTATTCAAAAAAGCGCTTTCAGGAATTAATGGCATAGAAGTTGCTTTTATTTATGGGTCCTTTGCGAAGGGAGACGAAGACGAAAAAAGCGATATCGATCTTTGCCTGGTAGGAAAGCCTGACAACAATGAACTGATAAAAGCGGTAAATTTTCTGGAAGATAAACTCCAGAGGGAGATAAATTATACGCTATTCAGCAGCAGGGAGTTCAAGGATAAAAAGAAAGAAAAAGGCGGGTTTGTAGAGCTTGTGCTCAAAAAGAAAATTATCCCGCTGATAGGAGATACGAATGCCGCATGAATCTGAAGTAAAAGCCAAAAATCCGCAATTAGGTCTGAAATTTGAGATATAAAACGCGCATTATGAAAGACAAGTCTTTGCACGATATCAAGCAGTTAGCAAAAAAAGCTCATGAACTGACCGTAAGGGCTGTAGCTGAATATTCTATAGAGGTCGATGCAATCATTGTTTCTCGTTGCCAGGAAGAGAAACGTATTGAAAGTGCTCTTGATGGAATGCTTGATTTTTGTTTTGACAAAAATATGCTTGAGCAATACAGAAAGTTATGCAAGTATTACCACGGTATAAATCCTTCTGCTGCAGTCGAATATGTTTATGCCTACCGTGATGTGTGGGACAGCCGCGCTAAAAGATTTAGAAAGAAGTAGAAATTAACAATGGCACGTCAACGACGCCGATGTGCCCTGCATCCATTCTTCTTTCGGCAATGTTTTTATC
>MGVM01000220.1:1376-6870 GCA_001800495.1 Elusimicrobia bacterium RIFOXYB2_FULL_48_7 | reverse complement strand
ACTTTCTCCGTCCCTTAATGAATACTCAGGGTTCCTGTAGAAAGTGGCGCGGAAAAATGTATTTGACTCGAAAGCCGGTTCTTTTAGTTCCGGGCGTAGGCAAATTAAGGCGGCCTTGAACAAACTTGAAGCCGCAATTTGCGACCTCAAGATTAACAATGTGTTTCTCGCACCAGTGGTGCGAGTTGTTCACGTTTGACTAATTTTGAGGTTTCAAATTGAAACCTCAAGTTGAACTGGCCGCAAAATGTGACCTTGAACAAAAGCGGTATTTTGAATATAAATAAGAATTTTATATAATCAAATAAGTGAAAAATATCAATAAGAACATCTATATTATTGCGGGGCCGAACGGGTCAGGCAAAACAACTTTTGCTTCTAAATTTTTGCCTCAATACGCAAACTGCCAGAATTTTGTGAACGCGGACATGATCGCTCAAGGGTTGTCTCCTTTTTCTCCGCGCATTGCCGCTATAAAAGCTGGCAGGCTTGTCTTGGAGCGGATTCATGAATTAGCAAAAAAGAATGTTTCTTTTGCTTTTGAGACAACCCTGTCTGGAAAAACTTATTTAAATATTTTGAAAACCCAAAAAAACAGAGGATACCAGCTTCATCTGTTTTTTCTTTGGATTCCTGATGCTGAATTAGCCGTTGCGCGAATCAAGGACCGGGTTGCCGAAGGCGGCCACAGCGTACCAGTTCACGATGTTTTCAGGCGGTTTAACCGGAGCATTTTCAATCTTTTTAATGTGTATCTTCCCGTTTTAGACTCGGTTATGCTATTTGACAATGCGGGTTCTGTTCCTGATTTGATAGCTGAACAAAAAAATGGTAAACTGGTAATTGTAAACAATGACATTTACCGCAAAATACAAGAGGCTTTATGAAAAAAAGATTATCTCTTCAGGATAAAGCATTTCTCGCGCTCAAGGAAGCAATACGTGAAGTTGTAGACCGTCATATACAATCAGGCAGGCCTCTATCTACGTGGAAAAACGGTAAGGTCGTAAGAATACCAGCCAATCAGCTATTACATAAGGTAAAATAAGCCACCCTAGTTTTCTCCCTAGCTTCCCCGGCCTTTAATGAATATTCGGGGTTTCTGTAGAAAGTAACCAGCTAGTCTCTGTTTTCTCGCACCAGTGGTGCGAGTTGTTCATGTTTACCCACCCCCACCTAAGGTATCACAAAATGTGATGCCAATGCTTCAAGGTCGCAAAATGCGACCTTGATCGAAATTGGATGTCGCAATCTGCGATATCCAATTCTAATCGTGAATGGGGAAAAATTCCGGGGACACAATACTTATTTCTGAGTTATGGATCCCTGCAGTGACCCTTTCAGGGACCTTTTCAGGGACTTTTTCTGGGACATTTTGTTGTTTCTTATCGCTCAAGCTGTAAGGAGGGCGTTTAAAAGTTATGGCAAAGAAAGTATTGCTCTGTCTAATATATTAAACTATTGTCTATTATATTAAACATAGAGATAGCTTACTACACGCAGGGATGACATTTTATTTCTTTATTATTTCCCAAAGCCCGCCTTTTTCGGGGCCGATACGGCTGAGTTGCTTGTTGGAGGTTTTTCGGTATTGTGTCTTCGGAATTATCCTTCTTACACTACAACAGGATTATATTGTTGTGTTTTGTAGTGTATCAAGAATCCTTGAAATGTCATCTTCCAAAAGAGGCAAAAGCTTTTTTGAGTCTTTTAGATTTATAATTATTGCTTTTTGCCAAGGTTTAGGAAAACTCATAAATAAATGTTTTAAATCGTTTTTATTAGTAATTTCAAAAACATAAATTGCCTGTTCCAAATCCTTAATTCTTTTGTCTAACTTTTTTCTGCGAAATGCTACTATTATTTTTTGCAGGCAGAACGCGGAAGGGTTGGGGATACGGATGTTTATTCCATTATCTTCTACGGTAATCGGGTGATCCAGCAATATATTCACAAATCTTAACGGTATTGCTTTAATTGATAATCCCTTAATATCGATTGCCTTGTCGTCCCCCTTTGATTTCTGAGGCACTAAAAACTCTATTTTTAATTCAGCATTCCATAAATAGATTGAACCATCCTGATTAAATGAATGCTGAAATCCTATTTTTCCTAATTCTTCAACCAGGTCTATGTGCTTTCTGCTTTTGAACGGAACAGGTATTAAAAAATCTATGTCTTGTGTTTTTAAAGGGTAGGATTTCACGCCTAAGTGTTCTTGATATAAGTTAAAGCACCAACTGCCGACTAATTCAACGCCATCTTCCCATAAGCCGTTTTCTTCAAACACTGCAAGTATTTTGTTAATTATTTTATACATTATTTTAAGTAGGCTCTTTTTCCCAGCACCTTTAATGC
Organism: Elusimicrobia bacterium RIFOXYB2_FULL_48_7; assembly: GCA_001800495.1. Taxonomy (GTDB): domain Bacteria; phylum Elusimicrobiota; class Endomicrobiia; order CG1-02-37-114; family XYA2-FULL-39-19; genus OXYB2-FULL-48-7. The sequence continues at coordinate 4,512 of MGVM01000220.1, read as the reverse complement.
CTCTTTCACCTTTTTTTGTTCTTTTTTCAGCTGTTTATTCTTCTTTTTCACAGCCGCTATTTCTTCCGCTTTATTTACCGGGTAATTCTTTCCCAGATATTTATGTTTTATTTGGTTCATTTCCCGGTATTGAAGATAATAATAGTTTTTGCCGTTGATTTTTCGTTTTTTAATACTGCCTTTTGGAAATGAGGCTATCTTGTTTTTGATTTCTTTAGCTATTTTCTGATAATATTCCCTGCTCTCATTCAGAATTCCTTTTAAAACTATCATAAGTCCTCCTTTACACTACAATTTACTGTATTTAATCATATTTGTAGTGTAAATACAAAGGGAATTCAATAATTTTAAATAGCTTCACAATTATATAGACGTAATTCTGCCGATTTAGTTCCCGGGCCCTCCCCCTCTCTGTTTGTCCTGTACCTCCCAAAAAGGTATAATTCCTGCAAATGAAACCCCGCGCAACTTATCCAATGCCCCTATTACTTCTTGGTTTGTTCACCCTTTCATCCTGCGTTGGGATGCGGACAAGGGGCTCGCACCCGGACACCTACCAGAAAAGAACGGAGGTTGTTGCCGCCGCGCAGGGATTGATCGGAAAAAATGAAATTAAATTCGGGGAGACGAAGTACCCTTATGACTGCTCTGGGTTTGTAAGGGCGGTTTACGAGCAGACTCTTGGCGTAAAGCTGTTCAAGGTAACCCATTCCACAAAAGGCAAGAACGGCGTGGAGCTTATCTTCACTTACCTGCAGGAAAACGGAAAATTATACAAGGGCGGGGTTCCTGACGAGGGCGACATTGTGTTTTTCGACAAGACATACGATCTTAACAAGGACGGCCGGCTGAACGACCGGCTTACCCACGCCGGGATTGTGGAGAAAGTTGACAGGCACAAGACTATAACCTTTATTCATGTGACACCGGACGGCATTGAGAGGGCTTACATCAACCTGGCGCACCCGCATACCGGCGTTAATCCGGAAAACAAGGAAACTTACAACACCCCGGTAAGGCAAAAATTCGGGAAAACGAAAAGAAAGGTGCTGGCCGGGGAATTATTCAGGGCTTTTGGTTCGGTGTTTTAATTACCACTCGGCTTCGATGTAATCGGTGGGTTCGAGGCGGTTGTAGTACGCCCAGTTCTCGATACGGCGGACTTTCGCGGCCTTCAGCTTTCTCTGGACCGCCATGGAAAGGTTGTTGGAGACTCTCGCGTGGATGGATATTTTGGTGATGCCCTTTTTCTGCAGTTCTTTTTTGAGCGCCTCAAGCAATATTGAAAACCCGTTTTTCCCCCTGTATTCCGGAAGGATCCCCACGATCTCTATGTAGTAGGTTCCCGCGTGCCCTTCCTCTGCCCGCATGAGGGGGTCGTCGTCTTTGAGTTCAGCGACCGCAGCGTTATGAGGGATGGCGTGGAGGTACCCCGCGCGTTTTTCACCGGCTTCGCCGGCTTTCAGGAAGATGTGGATGCTGCTTTTTTCTTTAAGCATCCGGGTGTAATATTCGCCCGCGTCATCGTACTCCCAGCCGGCGGGGAATGACGCCCGGATGATGGAGAGGATGTCTTTCAATGTGTTTTGATCGGGATTAAGTACGGTTTCAGTTCCGGTGAGGTTCATGAAAATTTATACCATTTTTGGAGGCGGCAAGGCAAGGATTAGCGTAGCAGTAAATGCAGGCGTGGAGGCAGGGGCCGTAGGCGCCGATGTCCGCGCTTTTCACGCACCCGCACGTTTCGCGCTGGGATTTGTCCTTGGGAAGGCCTGGGTAATCAATGCATTTCCCGTGTTTTATTCCCAGGTGTTCAAGGTTTATCTTTTCGGCGCAGGCGCTGGCTTCGATACCGCAGGCCTCCGCGCTTTTGGCGATGCTTTTAGCGAGTTCTATCTGCTGGGCTTCGGTCGGTGCGAAGATGCCGGCTTTTTTAAGTATCACGGCGTTTTTCCTGTAAATATCAATGAAACTTATAACGCATTTTTGTGTGTACCCGCGGAATTGCGCTGAATATTCTGTAAACCATTTTTTGTGCTGTTCAACGGTTATCGTTTCGCTCAGCAGGATGGGGTCGTAGCGCCAGACAACCCTGTCTTTTCCTATTTTCTTCGATAGTTTCCTGAATGTTTCAACTATTTCGCGCTTGTCAGGGACGCCCGGCTCTATGTCTTTGCCGTAAGGCGTGACGGTGAACTGGAAATAATAATTGTATTTTGAGAATGCATCCAGCTTGTCCAGCATTTTGGCGGGGTTCTTTGTCCAGAATACTATGAGGTCTACGGGAGAAGGGGATACAGGCACGCGGCGCTCCCTGCACCGGTTGAACAGGTTTTTTACCGGAACGGAACCCTTTTTAACGCAATTTACCAGCCAGTCAGAGTGGAACGCGGGGATATCGCATCTTCTGCTCGCGGAGATGATCATTTGAATTAAGTATTGTGTCCCCGGAATAGGGACAGGATCTTTTTCAGGGATTCGTAGGTGATGACGAGGGCGAGGGCCGGCATTATCGCGGAGAGCAGGGCGTTCATGTTGCCCTGGAAAGTGTGCTTGGGCAGGTAGTTTATGGTGATGTTCATCACGCTGGCTGTGACGGTAGTGGCGAACATGAAAACCGCCGGCAAAAAAGTGACCAGGCCGTAAATTTTCTTTTTTGAGTGGTTCAAAATGAATGCGGTGCCGATCAAAAGCGCGAGCATCGCCAAAAGCTGGTTTGCCGCGCCGAACATCGGCCAGATAGTGGAAATATCCCCGTTGTAAACCAGGTACCCCCACAAAAAGCTGATAATCCCCCCGCAGATAATTATCCCCGGCATCCAGGAAGTGTTGGACATTTTCGGATGGACACCTTTCAAAATTTCCTGTAGAATGTAGCGCGCCACGCGGGTGCCGGTGTCAACCGTGGTAAGAATGAAGAGCGCTTCGAACATTATCGCGAAATGGTACCAGTAACCCATCAGGTGCTTGAACCCCGGGATGGATGAAAGTATCAGCGACATTCCCGCCGCAAGCGATACCGCCCCGCCGGGCCTTCCGGCAAGGGTTTCGCCGGTCATTCTTTCAAGCTCCGCCAGGTTGGTGGTGGCATACCCCAGTTTTTCAAACACGCTTGCCGGCAGGTTGATGGCGAAAT
>MGVM01000220.1:0-1368 GCA_001800495.1 Elusimicrobia bacterium RIFOXYB2_FULL_48_7 | reverse complement strand
AAATAATCGCCGGGCAGAAGCACCGTGGCGGCTATCAGCGCCATTATTGAGACAACCGCTTCGGCCAGCATCGAGCCATAACCGATCAGCATTATATCGGATTCCTTGTTTATCATTTTAGGCGTGGTGCCTGAGCTCACCAAACTGTGGAACCCGCTTATCGCCCCGCAGGCGATGGTGATGCAGACAAACGGCCAGACCTTGCCGGGGATTATCGGCCCGCCGCCGTGGATAAAAGCGGTTACCGCAGGCATCTGGATGGTTGGGTTGACCACGAAAATTCCCACTATCAACAAGCTGATAGTGCCGATTTTCATGTACGAGCTTAAATAATCGCGCGGGCAAAGCAGGAGCCACACCGGCAGGATTGACGCGATGAAGCCGTAAACCGGCAGGAGCACTGAAAGCGTGGGTTTTGAGTATAAGAACATGAACGCATAAGGTGATTTTGACAGCGGCTCGCCGAGCACGACGCCCAGCACCATAATGATCACGCCAACAATTGAGGCCTCCACCAGTTTCCCAGGGCGGATTTTGTATAAGTAGAGCCCGGTGATGAGCGCCGCGGGAATTGAGACGGCTATGGTAAAGGTTGCCCAGGAACTTTCGTTGAGCGCGTTCACGACTACAAGCGCCAGCCCTGCCAGCGCTGTGATAATGATGAAAAGCACCGCGAAACCCGCGGCGACACCCGCGGTTTTGCTGACGTGCTCGCGCGCAAGGGCGGTGAGTGATAATCCCTTTAGCCGGACGGAAGCGAATAGAATCACAACATCGTGCACAGCGCCGCCAAGCACCGCGCCGATAAGTATCCACAAAAATCCCGGCAAATATCCGAACTGTGCCGCAAGCACCGGGCCGACAAGCGGGCCCGCTCCGGAAATAGCCGCAAAATGATGGCCGAAAAGCACAATTTTATTTGTCGGGTGGTAGTCCCTGCCGTCTTTTAGTTCATGCGCGGGCGTCGGCCGGCTGTCATCGGCTACAAGTATTTTCGTGATTATGAATTTCGCGTAGAACCTGTAAGCCAGCGCGAAAACAAGCAATGCGGTGATGATTAAAGTTAAAGCGTTCATTTTAATAGTCTAAAGCCCTTATTTCTTCTTCTTTAAAGCCCAGGAAGTGGGCAATTTCGTGAACAAGGGTTTTTCCTATCTGGGCTTTTATATCGTCGTCGTTTTTAAATGACTTGTCAAAACCTTCCTTGTACAATTCGATCCTTGTGGGGTCGGTGCTCAGGTTCGCCAGCACGAAATCGCCGTAATGGGTCCCTATGAACGCCCCCAGGATATTCAAGCCCCGGTGCCTTTCGGCCATCGGCTCGGGCGTTTTTTCAAGGGCGATTATGGCTATGTTTTTTTCTTCCAG
>MGVM01000219.1:5031-5569 GCA_001800495.1 Elusimicrobia bacterium RIFOXYB2_FULL_48_7 | reverse complement strand
CAATAACATGGGTTTCAGTCACCGGGGCGGCTTCCTATAATATATACTGGTCCACTTATTCTTCCGGGGCTACTACAGCCCTGGGAACCAAAATAACGGGTGCCGCGAGCCCCTACAGCCACAACGACCTGCTGTTCGGAGTGACTTATTATTATATCGTGACCGCGGTAAACACATCGGGAGAGTCTCCGGCGACGTCAATCATAACCGGCAGCCCTGACCTTGACGCGTTTTACTGGATGGCCTGGACACCCCAGGGTTACGCTGATTCAGATAACCTGCTTTTTGACGTGGCGCAAAGCTCTCCTTTCTACACGTACGCATCAGGTTTTTATTCCTGGGTATCAGGCATGAACTTTGAAATCAATGCCTTTACCATAAAACACAACATTATCGGTTCTTCCAGGACCTGGGTAAGGGATTATCTCCGCGGAAACAGCAACGCGGAAACGGGCACCGGCATAGCGCTGGATAATTTCAACAATATCTATGTCGGCGGGTATGCGACTGCCGGTGCGTCGCTTGATATGTTTGCCGT
>MGVM01000219.1:818-4952 GCA_001800495.1 Elusimicrobia bacterium RIFOXYB2_FULL_48_7 | reverse complement strand
TCTGATATTGCGTACAAGATCGCTGCGGCTAAATCAATGTATTTTTATCTCGCCGGCAGGACGGCTGCCGGTTCAGCGGCCAGTTCATACATGGTTGTAAAAGCAAGCGCATCAGGCGATGCTTCCTGGACCAGGACTTTCCAGCCCGCTGGTTATGACGCGACGGCGTTTGATGTTGGAGCTGACGATTCGGGTAATGTGTATGTCACCGGTTTTGCCACCAACACAGCCACAAACCAGGTAAAATGCTATACCTTGAAATACGACTCAACGGGAGCTCTTGCCTGGCAGAAAGATTTTGACGGCATGGGTAACGCTATCGCCGTGGATCCTGCGGGCAACTCTTATGTAATAGGCGTTACAACAACAGCTCCCGTAATAATCAAATATGACACAAGCGGAAACGTGGCGTGGCAGAAGGAAGGCGCGGGTGTCGGCGGCGGGGATATAACCGTTGACACTTCCGGCAATATATATGTGTTCGGCGATTATAACACCGTCATCAAATATAGTTCCGCCGGGGCCAGGCAGTACCGCAAAAGAATACCTTATTTCGGCTCGACGCTGACCGATAACAGCAGCAATGTCTACATGGACGCGGCCGTTTCCTGCCTGAAAGCAAGCCCGTCGGGTTTTTACATCCACGCCGGCGGCACGGCCAAGAAACAGTCAACCGGAAAATACTATTACCTGATGATGGTGATGTACTAAAAGGAACAGCACCCCGAAATAACCCAATACCAAAACCAAAAATGTAGCGGTTTTGGTATTTCGTCCAACTCAATGACAAAATCTTCCCTGCCTGCTGCCCTGGCGCGCCTTGTTGTTTATTCATTCCTGGTTTTCCTGGTTGTGTACGCGTTTAAGCTCTCCGGTAAATACCGCTGGGACGGCTACAGTTACAAAGCCCAAAAGGACAACATCACCATATATTCCGGCCTGCCGAAGGATGAAACCGACAGGTACCTGGGCGCCTGCCTGCTGTTCAGAGAATACTTCGACAGGGAAATACTTTTCCAGAAAAACAAAAAACTGACGGTTTATCTTTTTGCAGACACTGCCGGTTATTCCGCCTACTGCAATAAAATAGGTGTGAACATATCCGAATACGGTTTCTACATGAAAGGACGCGGCGTGATAACGGTTAACGCTGAGAACGGCATGGACACCCTGTTCCATGAAATGGTGCATTATTTCATCGATACCGGCGGTTACGAAATGCCCTACTGGACGGAAGAAGGCATCGCCTCGTTTTACGAAAAGTTTATGGGGTATTACGCGGATGAAACCGACTACATGATAACCTTCGGGTATTTCAGCCCGTACAGGATAAAGGAAGTGAAGGACAACCGCGCGCGGCTGGGGATAAGCTCGTTGAATACCAATCAGTCCATAGCCGCGAATTTCATTATGTACCTTTACCAGGAAGGCAAACTCAGGAAATTCCTCGGGATTTATTTTGAACTCAAAAACGACCGGGAAGCGATAGCAAAAACTTTCGGGAAAGATATCAAACAGGTTGAAAAGGAGTGGCTTGAATGGTTTGACGGGCTCTCTTTTGATGATGACAACGTGGTTTTCGCCCACGAAAGCAGGCTTTTCAGATCAAAGGCCGGATTTGACGATTTCCTTCAAAAAAACAGGGCTGTCTGGGATGATGTTTACAAGATGTACAGGGTCAGGTATTAAGCGCCTCTTAAGGCGCGCTTAATTTTCCTGATGCAGCCCGCCGTGTCGTTTATAATCTCTTTTCCCATCAGCCGCAAAACCTTCCAGCCGTTTTTCCTTAAATACCTGTCCCTTATTATGTCTTTGTGCCGCTGGGCGCGCAGCGAGTGGGATTTTTCGCCGTCGCACTCAATGTTGAGCGGTTTTTTGCCCGAGAAAACAGCGAAGTCCAGGATATAGCGTTTCCCGGACGGAGTCATGACGATGTGCTGGCGCCTGGAGGGAATGCCGGTTTTCCTGAGCGCCCTGGCGAGAATGTTTTCTATTGGCGGCACCCCGAATAGCTCTATCACTTCTCTCGCTTTCAGCAGTTTCTTAAGAGTTGTGTACCCAAAAACAACCCTCATCCTGTTTTTATTGGTGATTTTGTGTTTGAGCCGGATTAATTTGCTGAAACTTATTTTCAGATAGTTTTTTTGGGCGTTAGGGTGGGAGTGTTCGCCCGGAAGAAGTTCAATTCTTTTAAAAATCCTTATTTTTTTGATTTTCGCGTAGCAACGGACACAGCTGAAGCTGTGGTTGGAGTTCCTGGCGAAGGACAATGGCTGATAGAAGGCGATATGAGTGACGCCCCGGTGGGGCCGGGGCCCGTGCGACGCGGGAATCCTGTACCACAGGTGTTTTTTAAGAATGCCCAGGTCCCTTTTGTCCTTCAAAACCGCAACCAGAACTGTTTTGTTTTCCGCCATTGCCAGATTTTATCAAATCTTACGGACACTTTACAATTGCCGTCATTGATTGGTATAATGTCCTATTGATGTATTAAAAGGACGGTATCGTGCTAAAAGGGCTTTTCATAGGGTTATTCTGCTTCCTGCTTTTCCTGGCCATACACTTTCTTGTTTTTCATTTCAGCAGAAATGAGATCAAGAAAAGGTTCCGCGTAATACGGAACATTTTTTTCGCCATAATGCCGCTTTATGTTCTCCTGTACCTTGTCATTCCGCGGGAAATACTTGTGCTGATACCCGCCGACCCCGTAAAAACATCCCAGTTTGTGATCAACCTGTCAAAATTCCTGAATTTCTTCACCGGGTTCATGTTTTATATGTTCCTCTTCATGGGATACGGCATGTTTTACTTCATAATCGACAGGTCGCTGTCCATCAGGATGATGGTGGAATTCTCCAAGGCGCCGGGCGAAAGATACACTTTCGATGGGCTGAAGCAGGTGTACTCGCCGGACGCGGTTTACGACAGGCGCTTCAGGCACCTGGTTGAATCCGGGTGCAGCGTTGAATCAAACGGCTATTATACAAATACCCCGAAAGGCAAAATACTGTCCTGGATATTCACTGTGTCCTTAAAAATCCTGCAGGCCTGGCCGGGGGGATAAAACATGATAAAAGCGCTAATTCTCGGTTTTCTTTCCTTTTTCCTGTTCCTGGTTGGCCATATAATTGTTTTCAACGTAAAGCCGGCCATTGAAGAACGGTTCGTGGTGATAAAGAATTATTTTCTCATTTTCACGGTATTTTATGTTGTCATGTACCTGATCGTCAGGGAAAACATCATAGTGCTCATCCCGGCCGACCCCAGCGTGACATCCCAGGCGGCGATTAATATATCCCGCGCCATCAATTTCATGACCGGATACCTGCTTTATGTTTTCCTCTGGATGGGTTACTGCCAGTTCTATTTCTTCATTGTCAGGACCATTTCGGGCAGGATGCTGATAGAGATCGACAACGGCCCCGGGGCGCGGCTCACCAAGGACGAGCTCAAAGCCCGCTACTCGCCGGAAGAAGTTTTCCATAAGCGGCTGAACCACATGCTGGGCTCGGCGTGCATCATTGAAAAGGACGGCATTTACCAGAATACCCGCAAAGGGCATTACATAGGCAATATCTCAAGGTTTATAAAGGAATTCCTGAAGCTGGAGCCGGGCGGTTAGAATGGAAAAAAACAGCTATTCATTTTTTTGCCCGGCATATTACGACGAAAAAAACATCACGCTCGTAGTAGAAAAAGCGGTAGCCCTGCTTGAGGAGATCGCGAAGGACTACGAGATTTTCGTGATAAACGACGGCAGTCCGGATAAAACAGGGGACGTCGTTGACGGGCTGGTGAAAAAGTACCCGAAGGTGCATGCCATCCACCATCTTGTGAACCTGGGCTACGGCGCGGCCCTGCAGGACGGCTTCAAATACGCCAACAAGTTTGAATACGTGCTTTTTACCGACGGCGACAACCAGTACGATGTCTACGATTTCAAGAAGTACCTGCCCCTTTTAAGCCAGTACGACATGGTCATCGGCTACCGCGAGTACAACGCCAACAGTAGCTTGCGAAAATTCATATCGTTGTGTTACAACCTGTTCATCAGGATCCTCTTCGGCGTCAATTTCAGGGACATGGGCACAGCCCTGCGCGTGGTCAGGCGCGATGCTGTAGATAAAATCCACA
>MGVM01000219.1:635-779 GCA_001800495.1 Elusimicrobia bacterium RIFOXYB2_FULL_48_7 | reverse complement strand
GTTCCAATGAAGTCATACCCGCGCCTGCACGGCCGGTCTACATCGCTCCTCCCGAAAAACTGCCTGAAAACAATAAAAGAAATGCTGAAGGTCTGGTACCTGATCAAAACCAAGAGGTTTTAATTCATGAAGCTATCCGTTGTC
>MGVM01000219.1:0-629 GCA_001800495.1 Elusimicrobia bacterium RIFOXYB2_FULL_48_7 | reverse complement strand
GCCCATAATGAAGAAGGCACAATAAAAAATACCATCCGCGAGATAGTTGAAACCCTCTTAAAAGAGAAAATATCCTACGAAATCGTCCTGGTCAACGACAACAGCACAGACAACACCGCGCACATCGCCGCGGAACTCTCCAAAAACGATGCCAATATAAAAGTTGTCACGAGGACGCCTCCGGGCGGGTTCGGCAGGGCGGTGAGGGAAGGGCTGGACAATATCTCCGGCGACGCGGTCGTAATCTGCATGGGTGACGCTTCGGATTCTCCCGCGGACATAGTTAAATACTTCAGGAAACTGGAAGAAGGTTTTGACTGCGCCTTCGGCTCGCGGTTCATTAAAGGCGCGCATGTCGCGGGTTATCCGGTTGTAAAGCTTATCTTTAACCGGCTGGGCAACTTACTTATCAAATACATGTTCGGCATCAAATATAACGATACATCCAACGCCTTCAAGGCGTACAAAAGGCAGGTAATAGAGTCGGTTAAGCCGATAGTATCGAACCATTTCAATATTACCGTGGAAATCCCGCTGAAAGCCATTAACCGCGGCTATTCCTACGCCATTGTCCCGATAAGCTGGTACGGAAGGACAAGCGGCGTCTCCAAACACAAGCTGGCGGAATT
>MGVM01000218.1:2299-6581 GCA_001800495.1 Elusimicrobia bacterium RIFOXYB2_FULL_48_7 | reverse complement strand
ACTGATGTTGTGGCATTGTCTGTCCAGGCTTTTACGTCTGTGGCGCCAGCTGTTGTTCCTATTGCATACTGGTATTTTGATATCCCACTCTCCGCATCTGTACTGGCATCCCAGTTGGCAGAAAGTGTATATCCGGTGCTTGCATCTGAGGTACCCGTCCCGTCCCGGACCGTTGCCGGGGCATTCGGCGGGGTAGTATCAACTGTGGCCGAGAAAGTTGCAGCAGATACCGCAAAATTGTCTAAATATACATTCTTACCGTTGCCGCCTCCGAGAAAACCAAAGTAAATTGTTTTCCAGCCTGCTTCCCCGGTGTTTGTATCAATAGCGCCGGAAAGATCATCAACCCTGGAAGGTTGATTAGCGCCGTCTATCCACCAATTTACTGTGCAGCTTGCTGAGGGTACCGGCATTTTGATTAGCACTTTATACCAGGTCCCCGGAACGAGTTGTAGTGTTGAAGAATATGTTGTCCAGTTACCGTCACCCTGCCCGTATAATACTGTCTCGGCACCTGATTTAATAATAAAAAAATATACAGCGCCCGGTTCTGCCCCACCCCATCCGTCCACCTCTAAAAGATTTATCTGGCCCTCCGTATTGTTAAAATCAAGCGGTACATAAAGATCAAAACTCACATAAAACGAAGTCTGGCAGGTAAGGAAGGTTTTGGTAAGATATGCTGATCCGGAGGTGGCTCTTCCGACATACAGGCTCTTGGTTCCTGTTTTAGCCGCGTTTGTAGATACGCTGAGTACTGAAGTTCCGGTTATAGTCCCTGCTGTCCAGTTTCCCCACTGGCCCGACCAGCTTTCAAAATCATCGCTGAATTCTGTTGCATAACCTGCTGAAGCACAAGTTATCCCTAAGACAAATGCCAAAATAAATCTTTTCATTCACGGCCTCCCAAGTATTTTATTTACTGTACGCCTGTTGAACTATTTCCGATAATTCAAGCCCTCTTCGATCATTAGCTTGTAATTTTTTACGGGGACATAATTAGCGATGGAATTACCTGAGCCAAAAGCATACCCTCCGCCCTGGGAACAAACATCAAGGATGTTCCTTAAATATGCTCTCAGTTTGTCTTCTGGGGCGCGGCATAATATGTCCATGTCAACACCGCCCAGGATTGTTATCCTTTTCCCATATTTCTTTTTGAATTCAGTTACAGGCGTTATCGCGTCTTCATAAGAATGCTTCGCGTCTATTTCAACATCGTCAATTAAATCATCCATTATGGCTTCAAGCTGCCCGCAGGAATGGAGCAGGTACAATAATCCGTTGTCATGCGCAAGCTTGGCTGTTTTCTTGTGCCAGGGCAACACATGCTTTCTTAAAAAATCAGGTGGCACCAGGGTAGCAGTTTTGAATCCCATGTCATCGCCCTGAAAAAAACCCGTGAGTTTATCCAGCCCTGCCAGCTTCCTGTAAAATTCATAAATCAGCTCACCCGCTTTATTAAACACCGCTTCAATCAGGTCCGGCTGGTCATATATGGCATAGGACAAAGTCTCGTAACCCATTAAAACATCCATGGGTAATTCAAAAAAACCGAAAGTAGGACGCGCGAACATCCCCATCCCGTCCGGAAGGTTTTTGGAAGCAACTTCATACGCATATAAATCAACATCCCGGACAGACGGCCAGGGGTATTTTTCAAAATCTTCCCAGGAAGAAATCGGGCCCTTGCCTTCCTCAGTCCAGGACCTTTCATCATTACCTTTAGAAGCTGTGTCTCCGGTAATACGCGACTTTCTTTCAAATTTCAGCTGGCCACCGCCTAAATGAATGTAATCATATCCGAACGACAGCCATAATTCTATTGAAAGTTTTGCCCAGATTTCTTTAAATTCCCTGCTTCCTTCCTTATAGGTAGCATTAAGCTTGTAAAAATTTCCCCGTAATTCAGGATTGGCTTCATCTGAGATGGCAAATTCAACCAAAGGCGGGCGCTTTGGTATCATCTGCCTTCTTATCACTTTGCAAAACGCTTCAATGTCAGGTTTTGGATTTGTTAAAGGCACTCTAAGGTACGGCATTCCCGGTCCTCCTATATTAATAATTTCATTTATTTAATTAAAAGCTTCCCAGTTTTTTTATTTCCCGAACCGTCTGTTATGCAATACACATATAAACCCACTTTGACTTTCTCCCCGGTTTCATTGGCCCCATCCCAGCTTACTTCAGCCGCGGCGGCAGAGAGTTTTTTTACCAGTCTTCCGCTTGTTGTATAAATGCTCACATCTCCGTTATTTGAACCAGAAAAAGCAAATTTTACCGGCTTGCCGCTTGCAATACTGTATGGGTTCGGGTATGCATTTACTTCCCCTGCCGGAATAGCAGCGGCAGTAATATACTGCCCGTTTGAATTTGTTGCTGTACTCTGCAGCCCGACTCCATTTTCCGATTTTACGCTGAAATAATATGTTGTGCCGACAGTTAATGTAAGGCCTGTTTTTGTCACCGCTGTGGTAGTATTATCAGTCCAACCCACAATGTTTGCCCCTCCGGGTGTCATGCCTATCGCATACAAATATTTTGTAATGCCCGACTCGGTGTCCGTGCAGGCATCCCAGTTTGCTGAAAGCCGTGTATTCGAAGTAGTTGCACTGGTATCCGCCCCTGTGCCGTCTCTTACGGCAGCAATATTGGCAGGCGGTGTAGTATCAGACACTCCGGATAATATAGTCTGCCCGTTGGAATTTGCCACTGTGCTTGCTAATCCTGCGCCGTTTACTGATTTCACCGTAAAATAATAAACAGTCCCGGCTGTAACAGATAAACCCGTCGGGGTCACTGCTGTTGTGGTATTGTCTGTCCAGCTTCTTACGTCTGTGCCGCCGGGTGTGGTTCCTATTGCATACTGGTATTTTGTTATCGCCGACTCTGCATCGGCCGAGGTATCCCAGTTTGCTGAAAGTGTGTACGCGGAACTTACATCTGACCCGGTCCCGTCGCGGACCTGCGCGGGTGCCGAAGGCGGCGTGGTATCCGTAATTGTTCCGGTACCGGTATATAGGCTGTCCAACGCGTCAGCCCACTTCTGGTTCATTACTATTGAACCGGCTGGATTCGGATGAACAGTATCCTCAAGGTATTCGGTATGATTTAAGAAAGCTGTCCATAAATCAGGCCCCTGCATCAGAGCGTTTTCTGCAGTAAGGGCATCAACAGCCTGGTTGAAAGGAGCAACAAAGTTATCCATAGGGCTTGTGCCCCAGGTAATTTTCGCGAGGACCGGTATGTGCCCCGCTATTTTTATCCTGTCAATAATATTCTGGAGGCTTTTACTGTAAAAAGCAGTGGAAGTGTGGCACGCATAGGCAATATCGTTGAATCCGAGCCCGATGCACCAGTACTTCATGTCGGGGTTGGCCGCAAGGGCTGGTTCAAGCAGGGTGGATTTCCAGCCGGCAGCAGTAGTACCGCCGTACCCGCCGCCTATCATTGCAGGATAATACGTCGAATGCTTTGTTTTTACGTCATCAGCATAGGACGGCAGCCTGGTAGAAGTCCGCCTGAAGGCCCTTTGAGTAATACTGTCTCCCAGAAAGAATACCGTGTCAGCGCACCCGTTTGATACATCGTGTATGTCTATTTCGTCAATTCCCCAGGGGGTTTGGGAAACCGCAGTAATGTTCATCTTTACCCAGCTCTTGCCCGTGAAGTCAAAACTATTTTCCCTGGTACGGTAAATGTTCCCGGTAACCGTAGCCACCGTCGACCAGGTTCCGTCCGCGCCGTTTGTGGAATCGGCCGAGGTTTGCAGGGTGTAGGCGCTGGGGCCGTAAAAGTCACTCGCTAAGCCGTAATCATAATTAACTGTATTATTCCAGGCCAAGTACAATCTTGTATAACCCGCGCTGGCGCCGATATTTACCGCAATCCAGGCAGGCGCGGGGCCCGGGCTCCATATATCTGATATTGAATAAATTCCGTCAACAACCTTAGAGGCATTGGCTGTATCCGCGCTAGCATATACCGTTTTGCCGTGGGAAATTATCGGGTTGGGAGCCATGGCTGCGACAGAATCGTTATCAATTATGTAGAGCACTGTGCTCTTGATATTCCCTAGTTCTGCCCCGCCGGTCGGGGTGCCCAGGGCCAGGTATATGGGTTCCGAGGATTCAATAGTGCTGTCATCCGTTATATTCACTGTGAGATCCTTGTCGGCGCTATCGCCGTCAGCCCAGTTTAATACGGCTGTGCCGAGCGTGTAATCCGTGCCGGAGGTTGCAACCCCGCTGCTTACAGAACATGTTACCGATACGGTGCCCGC
>MGVM01000218.1:0-2273 GCA_001800495.1 Elusimicrobia bacterium RIFOXYB2_FULL_48_7 | reverse complement strand
CTTTTTACTTTTATTTTAATGCTGCCCGCGCCTTCATTGACTGAATACAGGTTCCTGTCAAACCGGAAATTGCCCGCATAGGGCGCGGTGGTAGTAACACCTATGTAACTGTCCGAAATAATCATGTCATCAAAATAGGCTTTCTGCAGCGTTGAATTGGAGGTATAATACAGGCCGAGCAGGAATGACTTCCAGTAAATATAAGTACTAAAACTTGCGGCCCCTGAACCCTGTTCCGTGCCGTTTATCCACCACCTTACCGTTTGGTTGGTTGAGCACGGCGGCACTTTTATTTCAAAACAATACCAGGTATTTTCCTGGACGCCGCCGAAATAAGAGCTTATCTTGGAGTTCGTTATTCGGTAATCACCCGAGGAATATCTCAGGGCTTTTATCCACATATATGAGTTGTTTGCGCCTTTGAACTCGGCAATAACCTGTTCCTGGGCGTCAGTCATTGCGCCGAAAAAGCCCGTAGGAAAATAAACATAGAACCTGCAGTAAAATTCACTGGTCAGGTTGAAATACTTCCTTATGGCTACAGAAGAATAGCTTGCAGTGGCATCGTCTGCCTTGTAGGAATATTTGCCGTTGTGTACAGTCCCCGTATCCAGGGATACTATCAGCGTGTCGGTTTTATAATCTATGTATGTATCATCCCACTCGTCAAACTGCCCGTTTTCAAAGTCATCATAAAAAATCAGAGCCCCCTGAACCGCAGGAAAGATACTCAATAAAAAACAAAACGATAATAAATAAAATCTTACCGGAACTCCTATCTTCAACATATTCTCTCCTTAATAATGATTTTATCTATTATTTTCATTTTGTTATTATTAGTTTTCCGGTATTTTTATCCCCGTTTCGGGTTTTTATGCTGTAAACGTATAAGCCTACTTTCACTTTTTCCCCGGATTCGTTTTTCCCGTCCCAGGCCACGAACTTGTCCGCGGCGGCGGTTCCCTCTTCAGCTATCAACTTTTTTACCAGCCTTCCGCTTGTTGTATAAATGTTCACTTCCGCGCCGTTTAATTCATTCAGTTGGAATTTCACCTGATTACCGCTGGTGATTCTATATGGGTTCGGATATACGTGTATGTTTGGTTTTAAAGCTATTGGCGGAGTAACAGGCGGAGTTGCAACACTTGTACTTTCCACAGCCACATATTGCCCCGCAGATGTTGCTACAGCGCTCTGGAGGCCGACCCCGTTCTCCGCTTTAACCCTGACGTAATACGTTGTCCCGATGTTCAGGTATAATCCTGAGTAAAAAACTAATGTTAACTGCCCGTTATCTGTCCAGTCCTTTACATCGTTTCCTCCAGGGATTGTGCATATGGCATACCAGTACTTTGCTATTCCTGACTCGGCGTCAGCCGAGGAGGCCCAGTTTGCTGTTATTGTTGTAGTTGTATAATTAATACTGGTTTGGGACGTTGTACTCATTCCATCCCTGACTTGCGCAGGTGTTGTAGGCGGAGTTATATCGTTTGTGTCTATTAAGACTACATACTGCCCGTTAGAATTTGTTGCTGTGCTTTTTAATCCGGCACCATTGACTGCTTTTATACTGAAATAATAGGTCGAGCCCGGAGAGAGTGCCAACCCGCTTTTTGTAATCGCTAAAATATTGCTTCCTACGGAAATCCAGCCCGAAACGTCCGCCCCTCCGGGCGTTCCGCCTATCGCATACTCGTATCCTGAAATATCCGACTCGGCATCAGCCGAGGTGTCCCAGTTCCCGGTAAGAGAATTACTTGTCATGGCATCTTGAATATCTGCTCCGGTCCCGTCCCGGACCTGAGCGGGCGCTGCAGGCGGGGTCGTATCTACAAAATATGATACCACCTGCCCGCTTGAAGTCGCTGTACTGCTCTGCAAACCTGCCCCGTTTTCCGCTTTCACGCTCACGTAATACGTTACTCCGGGCGTTAACGAGAAACTTGCGTTGTAAATTAATGTTAACAGCCCGTTATTGGTCCAATTCTTTGTTTGACTCCCTCCGGGTGTGGTACCTATAGCATACCAGTATTTTGAAATTCCGGAGTCAGCATCAGTTGACGACGCCCAGTTTGCTGTTATTGTTGTAGTTGTATAGTTAACGCTTTCTTGCGATATTGTGCTTAGCCCGTCCCTTACCTGTGCTGGTGTTGTAGGCGGGCTTGAGTCACTGGTGTCTATTGCCACAACGTATTGGCCGCTGGAATTTACTGCAGTGCTCTTTAAACCGACTCCGTTGATTGCTTTTACACTGAAATAGTAGGCTGTACCAG
>MGVM01000217.1:5969-7986 GCA_001800495.1 Elusimicrobia bacterium RIFOXYB2_FULL_48_7 | reverse complement strand
TGGCGAATACTGAGAGGAACAAACCTAAAAAGAAAAGTAGTTTTCTCATAATTATTTGGTCATTGCGAGCCCCGCAAGGGGCGTGGCAATCCAGTTTTGAGAAGTAAGATTGCTTCGCACTCCCAAACACCGGGAGGCTCGCAATGACATTTACAGATGTAATGTGCAGAGATCATTAGAACTCGATGTTCGGGCGGATAAGTATTTCCATCGTGTTGCCCGGCACGTTCCTGGTGAGCGGGCCGGTATATTTGTCGTAGCCTTCCCAGAGAACGCCGATCTTAAGCGTGGCGGCTATCCGGCGGGTTTTCATCGGGAATTTCTTGCCGAACAGGAGCAGGTGCCGCATGGGGATGCCGCTGTCCTTGTCCACGTCAATGGTGTATTCCAGGCTGCTGTTCTTGATGAATGAAAAAGCGTAAAAATTGAAATCAACCCTTTCCCTGTAGATCGAGAAATAGAAAATGTCCTTGATGTAGGTGTTGTCGTGGAACTTGCTGCCGATCCGGAAGCTCCAGCTCATGTTCTGCGGTTTGGTTTTTTTTGAGCCCTTGATCTTCAGTTCGGTTTCATACCATATATCGTTTATGATCTCGTTGTCCTTTATGTGGAAGTTACCAACGCTGCCAAGCAGGCCGAAGTAGCCCTTGCCCTCGCAGTCGTCAGCTCCCTGCGGCTTGAAACTTACCACGTTGCCCAGCAGGAAAGCGAACGCGTAGGGTTCCTCAAAACCTGCGCAAACCGAGTTTACCAGGTTAAGGCTTTCGGACACGCGCATGTCGTCGTAAAACCTGCGGTAATTTTCCTTTATGTAGGCGCCCATGCAAGGCAGGGGGTTTAAACTGGCTTCGAGTACCAGGAAAGTCGGCTTGGGATTGGCCAGGAGGTCCTTGTAGATCCTGAACTCGTCATCTTCGACAAGGCATTCAATGGGTTTTTTTGAAAGCGGCAGGTAATAATCAAAGGAAGTGTAATAGGGGTCCACTTCAACTTCGATTTCGTGGATGCCGAATTGTTTCTGGAATATGGACTTGCAGCCGGCGTCCGGCGCGAAAAGCGCGGCCAGGGAAAAAAGCAGAAATGAGCACAAAATATTTTTTTTCATATTAATAAATCAGGTTTATTTGTAGCCGCAGAGCCTGTCTACCTTTGTGTAACTACAGTGCTCTGCTGATATTTTGTCATTCCCGCGAAAGCGGGAATCCAGCTTAATAATGGATTCCCCGGTCAAGCCGGGGAATGACACTGCTGGTTTACATCATGCTCGCCGGGTTCAGGTCGTAAGCTATGTGGATGCCCGCCTTCGGCTTGTATGTTTTCAGATCCCTGCTCAGCTCTGCAAGGAGGATTGCGTCGAATTTCAGCATTACCTGCCTGCGGTAATCGCCCCTCAGCATCGCGCGGGATGGTTCTTCCGGCCCCAGGATGCTTATAAGGTCTCCGGGGTTGTGCTGTACCATGAAATTATAAAACATTTCGGCTTCTTCTTCAACCCTTTGTTTGTCTTTTCCGCGGATTATCACGTTCAGCAGTTCTTTGAACGGCGGGTAATCAAGTTCCCGGCGCAGTTCAAGCTCGCTGCGGTAAAAAGCCTTCCAGTTGAGTTTTTTCACCCAGGAAAAGAAGGGAACCGTTTTATCCGTTGCCTGAAGCATCAGGACGCCGGTTTTATCAAGGGCCCCCGTGAGGGCGTAGACAAGCTGGAACGTTTTTTCGCTTGCAGTATGGTCCTGCGTGTAGAGAAGGGGGTCTATGTTGTGCATCCCGATGAACGACAGTTTTCTTGCCGAGTGCCCGGCGGATTTTATTTGGTCAAGGACAGGCATTATCACCTGCGTGGCGACAATCACGTCAACCGCGCCTGATTTTACGGCATCAAGCAGTTTTTGCATGCTTCCGGGCGCGCGAAGGCTGTCGTTGTCGGCGCGCTCGATCCGCGCCTGGGGAAGCAGGTTCTTAAGTTCCGACTCAATTTTTTCACTGCCCGCGCCGAGTTCCCTGAGCGCGCTGCCCCTGC
>MGVM01000217.1:4089-5952 GCA_001800495.1 Elusimicrobia bacterium RIFOXYB2_FULL_48_7 | reverse complement strand
TTGTATTCCTGTTTAAACCCGCAATAGTTGCATTTCAGCATGAACGGTTTGTTTTGCGCGTGAAGTGAAAGAGGTATCGAGCATTTTGGGCATTTAAGCGCGGCCTTGCAGTCCTTGCAGTAAACTATTGCCGCCTGGCCGCGCCTGTTCATGAACACGATCGAAAGCCCGTTTTTCATCCGTGTTTCCTGCAGGCAGGTGCTCATATCAGCGCTGATCCAGGAACCTTTCGGTATTTTTATAACCCTTATTTCAGGCCGCGCGGCAACGGGCGCGCCGGTTGTTTTATGGGAAAGCGACGTGATTTTGCCTGTCGTGGTTTTATGGTAAGAGCTGATTGAAAGAAGCCCGCCGGCAAGGATCACCGGGGCATTGCTTATTCTGGCGTATTCAATGGCTGTGTCACGGGCATCGTAAAAGGGTTTCTGCTGGTTTTTATGCGACTGGTCAGCTTCTTCGTCAACAATGACCAGCTTGAGGTTTTTAACTGGCGCGAAAACGGCTGAGCGGGCGCCGACGATTATTTTCAGGTTGCCCTGCAGCGCGTTAAGCCAGGTATCAATTTTCTGGCGGTCAGGTAAACCGGCGTGCCATTGGCCCGCGGTATTACCGAAGCGTTCCCGGAGGGCCGGCAGAAACTGTTCGATCAACGATATTTCAGGCACAAGCAGGATGCACCCTCCGCCGTGTTGCAGCGCCAGCGATATCGCGTCAGCGTAAAACGCCGGCCTTTCCGTCCTGCTGATAGTGTTTACCGCGAAAACCGCGTGCGAGCCGTTTTTCATGGCGGCGCTGAGCTTAGTATGTATGCCTGCGGAACCAGGTGGCGGCGGTAATTCGACACTTGCTGGTTCAGGCAGCGGCGCTGATTTCAGTGATAGAGGGAAAATAGAGTTAAGCGTGTCTCCGAGCGAGCAAAAACAGGTTGTTGAGATCCACCCGGCGAGTTTGAAAAGGTTTTCAGTGATAACGGGGTATGGCTCCACGGCCCCGTATATTTCTTTAGGCGCCGCGAATTCTGATTTATCGGAGATGTTTACTACGACCCCGACGGCTTTCCTGGGGCCGAACGGGACCAGCACCCGCATGCCGGCGGAAAGTTTGCCAGCGAGGTTTTCAGGGACAGCGTATGAAAAGTTTTTATCAAGAGGCAAAGGAAGGGAGACTTCAGCGAACATAGGTTATATGTTGATTTCTTTTTTAAGGAGTTTCATGTCATGCCAGGTATCGACTTTTAGGGCGGGGTTTCTGAGCAGTGCCGAAGGATGGTACATGGGAAGCAATCTGACGCCCCTGTATTCAAAGAATTTTCCGCGCAGTTTTGATATGCCCTCAGTCTTGCCGAGCAGGGCGGAGGTGGACGAGCTGCCGAGCGTCACTATGATTTCCGGTTTTATAAGGTCTATCTGCCGGTCAAGGTAGGGCTTGCAGCAGTCCATTTCATCTCTTGTGGGCGGCCTGTCGTTGCCCCTGGCGTCCGGCGTGCCGGGGTTTATCATCGGGTGGCATTTGACTATATTGGCGATAAAAACATCCTCGCGCCTGAGTGTGATGGCTTCGATAATTTTTGTAAGCAGCTGGCCTGCCCTGCCTATGAACGGCCTGCCTGTCCTGTCTTCGTCGTAACCTGGGCCTTCACCGATGAACATTACCTTTGTGTCGGGGTCGCCTTCGCCGAACACTGCCTTGATCCGGGATGCGTAAAGCTGGCATTTGTCGCAGGCCTCGACTTCCTTGCGTATCTGGGAAAGCTTTTCGGCCTTCAGCTTGTTGACGGGTTTTTTATCAGATTTATTACTTTTTACGGCGGACCGGAAGATAACGTCGGTATAACCGAGGAATTTTTCTTCTTTCAGGGTTTGT
>MGVM01000217.1:0-3998 GCA_001800495.1 Elusimicrobia bacterium RIFOXYB2_FULL_48_7 | reverse complement strand
TAAGAGCGTTACGCAGCAGGTTCTTCGTTTCAAGCGCGAACCCTACAAAGACCTTCCGGCTGTCTTTGTGCAGGGCGGTAACAGTTTTAAGGATGTTCACCGCTGGAGAAAATTTAAGCAAAAGCGTTTTGTTATCGTGTTTTTTAATTTTGTGCCTCTGGAAAGCGGCCGGTTTGAAGTCGCAGACCGCGGCGCAGAAAATGACGATGTCCGCGTTTTTTGAAAGCTGTTTTGTCTCGGCGAGCATTTGCGCGTTTGTTTCAATGTTTATCAGCCTGATCTTTTGGGATTTTGGAGGCAGTATGTTTACCGGGCCGCTCACGATTGTGGTTTGCGCTCCGCCGGCGGCGGCCGCTGCCGCGATTGAATAACCGGTCCTGCCGCTGGAGGCGTTTGAAATGAACCTTATGGGGTCAATGTATTCCCTGGTAGGCCCTGCGGTAATAACGACATTGGTTTTTTTCATTGGGGAGCCGGGTTTTAACGGGATAAAATAGAATTGATTTTTTTGAAAATAACGTCCACGGATGCCAGCCGGCCCATGCCTTCGGTGCCGCACGCGAGGGCGCCGGATTCAGGCCCGGCGAATTCATATCCGTAACTTTTTAGTTTTTTCACGTTTTCCCTGTTGGCCGGATGGTTCCACATGTTGGTGTTCATCGCGGGGCAAATGAGCACAGGCGCCTTGCTCGCCATTATGGTGGAAGCAAGAAGTTCGTCAGCGAGCCCGTTGGCTATTCTCGCGATAGTGGCCGCGGTTGCGGGCGCCACGACGATCAGGTCGGCCCAGCAGGCCAGCGAGATATGTTCAATATCGTAATTAGAAGGCCCGGAGGACACGAACATTTCCGTATATACCGGGTTATTTGAGAGGGTTTGCAGGGTCAGCGGGGTTATGAATTTCTGCCCGGACGGCGTGAGCACACACTTCACTTCCATGCTGGAGTAGCGTAATTTATGAACCAGTTCGCATGCCTTGTAAGCGGCAATGCTGCCGCATACACCCAGGAGAACCTTGTGAGGGTTATTTTTCTTTTCTTTCATCTCTCGGTTCTTTCCTGCCCGACTTTTTGAACGGCGTGTTTATGGATTCAATAACCGGCGGGAGCTTGGCAATTTCGTCCAGCGATACCTTGCCCGAATAAACATCGCGCATGGCGATGTCGAGCATGTCGTGGAAAGGGAGGGTTTTGTATTCTTCCTTATTTTTGATTTCGTACGCCCACCTGGCAATGAGTGGGATTATTTTATACCGCTCAAGCTTTGTGTTCAGCATCAATTCTTCTAACAACTGTTCCTTTGGCACTTCTTTTGCTGCAGTTGGCATCCCAACCTCCTTGGTACCCCATGTTACCCGCTTGGCCCCTAAACGCCACATAAATCGTGGAATTGAAAGTTTAGGGATTACGCTCCAAGCTTAAAAGCGTATGGGGTACATTCCATTTAATTTTTATCTTAATTTCAGCTGCGAATCCGGCATCCTTGTTATCCTGCATTTCTCGGCGGTTACAATGGCGATAACCTTGTTTACCGCTTCGTCTATTTTATCGTTGACAACCAGGTAGTCGTAGTCCCTGGCGTAAGACATTTCTTTTTCGGCGTTCCGGAGGCGCATGTCAATAGTGGTACTGGAGTCCTGCGCCCTCTTTATGAGCCTCTGCCTGAGCGCCTTTTTTGAAGGCGGGACAATGAAGACAAAAACTTCACCCGGGTATAACTTCTTGATTTTTTCTCCGCCCTGCACGTCAATGACCAATATTATGTTTTTGCCCCTGTTTATCGTATTTTCAAGCAGTTTTTTTGGCGTCCCGTAGTAATGGCCGTGCACCAGGGCCCACTCGGCGAATTCATTCCTGCTGGCCATATTCCTGAATATTTTATCTGAAACAAAGAAGTAGTCCTTGGAGTTTTTTTCCTGTCCCCGTGGTTTCCTGGTGGTGACTGAAACCGAAGCGACGGTATTTTCCAGCCTCTTGAGCAATTTCCTGCAAATCGTGGTTTTACCGGCACCGGAAGGCGCGGAAGTGACGATTATCAGGCCTTTTTTTGCAAATTTTGAAGTTTTGGCGCTCATAGGATGGTTGGTATATATACTAAAATATCAGGGAATTTGCAAATTAATGGGGATATATGGTAGAATCATTTAAATATTTAAATGTCGGAGGTAACGTGCCCTATACTCTTCCTAGCGAGTACCATAGGGCATTAAGGAGGTAGTAATGTTCGGTTTAGGAATGCCTGAGCTTATAGTAATTTTGGTGATAGCGCTGCTTGTTTTCGGTGCCGGGCGCCTGCCTGATATCGCCCGCAGTATCGGCAAAAGCATAGGTGCTTTTAAAAAAGGGATGAAGGAATCAGAAGAAGAATTGAAGAAATCCTCGGAAGAAAAGCCTGAAGAGAAAAAGTAATCCTATCTTTTGTTATAACTTCCTGTCTCATCCAGCAGTTCGAAAGCTTTGGCTTTCGCCGAGCTGAATTCCTCTGCGTATTCTCTCGGTATATTAGCCGCAGGCGGGAACTTCAATTTAAGAAAATTAACGAAGGACCCGTTTTTCGAAATACGAAAATCCAAATGAGGGCCTGTTGCCAGCCCGGTGGCTCCCACGTAACCAATAACCTGCCCCTGATTAACCCTTGAGCCTGAACTTACCCGTTTTCCGAACCTTGAAAGGTGCCCGTACATGGTTGTAAAAGTTGAATTGTGCCTGATAATGACAAGTTTTCCGAATCCGCCTTTGCGCCCGGCAAAGGAAACAGTCCCGTCGCCTATGCTTACAACAGGCGTGCCGCTGGCGGCTGAGTAATCGATTCCCAGGTGGGGCCTGAAATACCTTAGTATCGGGTGGAATCTCCTCAGAGAAAAGAACGATGAGATCCTGCGGAAATTCAGCGGCGCCCTGAGGAAAATCTTTTTGAGCGAACCTCCGTCAGGGGAATAGTAATCGCTGAATTTTTTGTCGGCGCTGGCGAAATACACGGCTTCATGCAGCCCCACCTGTTTTCCGTTAAACCTTGCCGCTATGATATTGCCGTCCTTTTTGACTCCGTTTTTGTATTTATAAACTTCATAAACCAGCTTGAACGAATCGCCCTGGCGCAGGTCCGTGAAGAAATCGATCTGCCAGGAAAATATGTCGGCGAACTTCATGGTCAGTTCCGGCGAGTTCACTGTCTTCACCATCGCTTCGTACAGGCTGGTTTCCACCGTGCCGGAAAAGGTTTTATATTCCAGGCTTGAAGGCACAGCGTATGCGTCGATCGAAAGTTTTCCGTCGGTTGATTTTTGTATGGCGTAATAATCAATAGCACTTGTCCAGTAATTGAACTGGCTGACCACCCCGAACGTTGTTTTGTAAATCTCGTAGGTCTGGCCCGGCTGGATTCTCCTGATGTCGTACCTTGAGTGGAGCTTGTTTATTAAATTCCTGGTTTCCTGCGGCGTAAGGGCTTCATCGGTAAGTATTTCCTTTATGTTGCTTCCGCTCTGAATGGTGCCGGAAGAATAGACTATCAGGGGGCCTCCGGGTTTGAAGAGCTCCTTCCTGTTCATGACAATAACCAGTGCAACCAGGCAAAACCCCGTGAAAATGACAGCAGTGTTTATTTTTTTCATTTCAAATATTCTTTCAAAAATTGGCCTGTATAGGATTTCTTGTTCTTCACGATATCCTCGGGGGTGCCTTCAGCTATTATTTCGCCGCCGGCATTCCCGCCGTCAGGCCCCAGGTCGATTATCCAATCCGCGGTTTTAAGAACCTCGAGGTTATGCTCTATTATAACAATTGTATTTTTCAAGTCAACAAGTTTATGAAGCACGCCAAGAAGTTTTTCCACGTCAGCGAAATGAAGCCCGGTGGTGGGCTCGTCAAGTATGTAAAGGGTTTTGCCTGTAGATCTTTTGCATAATTCCCCGGCAAGCTTGACCCTCTGGGCTTCGCCGCCGGACAAGGTGGGGGCTGATTGGCCTATTTTTATATAGCCCAGCCCGACCTCATTTA
>MGVM01000216.1:6318-6541 GCA_001800495.1 Elusimicrobia bacterium RIFOXYB2_FULL_48_7 | reverse complement strand
GCTTTTATGAACGGTTCGTTTGCATTTCCGGTTAGTAAAATGAGGTGCTTTACTTTTTTCTTCATCAAGTTTGCAAATTGTGTCAGTTCTAAACCTTTTGTATTTCCACCCGCAATGAGAATCACTTTTTTTGGAAATGCGTTCAGCGCTGCAATGCCGGCATCAGGTGTTGTTGCGGTTGTATCATTATAAAATTGAATGCCATTCCAGGTTCGAATATGTT
>MGVM01000216.1:4936-6310 GCA_001800495.1 Elusimicrobia bacterium RIFOXYB2_FULL_48_7 | reverse complement strand
TTTGGAATACCGTGGAATTGGCGAAGAACAGTTTGAATATGTTTATTCGAAACACCAGAGAGCTTGGCAACACACACAGCAGCAAGCACATTTTGAATATTATGTTTCCCAAGCAGTTGAATATCAGAAAGTTGTGCCACTTTTTCACCATTGAATATAATGTTTTCGTTCACAACTTGTATTCCCTTTTTTCCGGCACCTTTTCCAAACCACACCAGTTTCGAATGTACTCGTTTTCCCATTTTTTTTGTTTTTGGATTTTCTGTATTGAGCAAAATAAATTGTTTAGGTTGTTGAAATGCAAAAATTCGTTCTTTATCTTTTTGATATTCATTCATTGAAGAATATCTATTCATGTGATCAGGTAAAATATTGGTGATAACAGCAATATCAAGCTGTGGTGCATGCATATCATGTAACATCCAAGAAGAGAGTTCTAAAACCACACGGTCTCCTTTTTTCATTTCATCAATAAATTGCAATGGAGAACACCCAATATTTCCACCTAAAAATGTGCGTGGAAATTGTTTTTTAATGAATTGATAGGTGAGTGTAGTAGTTGTACTTTTGCCACGCGTGCCTGTAATACCAATAACTGGGCCAACAGGTTTATATGCTAAAAATAAACCAATATCATTCGTAATTGGTTTTTGTAATTTTTTTGCGAGTTGAACAGCAGGAATATTTTCTGGAATGCTTGGGTTTTTGATAATGAGATCAGCTCGCCGCACATCGCTCAGCCGGTGTTTCCCTAAAACAAATTCAACCTGTTTATATTTTTTGAGTTGCAAAACAGTTGCAGGAATCTGTTCTGCTTTTTTCAAGTCTGTGACAATCACTTTCGCGGCTCCTTTGCGTATACAAAATAGTGCAGCAGAAACACCACTTCCTTTTTCATATCCACCTAATCCTAAAATGAGAACTGTTTTTCCAACAATAGGATACATGTTGCTGCTCGCTTGAAGCGTATGCAATTTCATATATTAATACCCTAAACCAACAACAGTATTCACTTTTTTTAGTGTTTCTGTAGCAATGCTTTGTGCTTTTTTTGCGCCTTCATCAAGAATACGGTCTAATTCGGCGGTGTCTTGTAATAATTCAGCCATTTTTTTCTGTGTAGGTTCCATCCATTGCACCACTACTTCTCCTAAATCGGTTTTGAAATCGCCATAGCCTTTTCCTTCATACTGTTGTTCTAATTCAGCAATTGTTTTTCCTGAAAGCGCGCTATAGATAGTGAGTAAATTGGTGAGTGCTGGCTTGTCTTCTCCTGCTCGAATTTCTGAACCGGAATCTGTTACTGCGCGTTTTATTTTTTTGCGAATCATATCTGGTGTATCAAAAAAAGAAACATAATTGAATTCGCTTGCC
>MGVM01000216.1:2466-4920 GCA_001800495.1 Elusimicrobia bacterium RIFOXYB2_FULL_48_7 | reverse complement strand
TTTTCTCTGGGTTATCGAGGCCCATAATGCGAGTTGTTTCTTTGCGTGAAACATATTCTGGAATAACGAATACATTTTTTTTGTAATGGTTATTAAACCGCTGTGCAATGTTTCGTGTGAGTTCTACATGCTGTTTTTGGTCTTCACCAACAGGCACTGCTTGTGTTTCATACAACAAAATGTCTGCAGCCATCAAAACAGGATAATCAAATAACCCTGCATTAATATTATCGCTATGCTGTTTTGCTTTGTCTTTAAATTGTGTCATGCGTTCCAGTTCTCCCATTTGGGTAAAGGTATTCAAAATCCAGCCAAGTTGTGTATGTTCTGGCACGCGAGACTGTACAAAAATAGTCGATTCTTTTGGGTCTAATCCGCAGGCTAAATAAATTGCCGCAATGCGCCGAATATTTTCACGCAAAACCGCAGGGTCTTGCCGCACGGTAATTGCGTGCAAATCCACAATGCAAAAAATACTTTCATATTCATGTTGCATAGCAACCCATTGTTGAATGGCACCTAAATAGTTCCCTAAGTGAAGGTTTCCTGTTGGCTGTATGCCAGAAAATAATCGTTTTTTCATAGCACGATTGTACCATAAGTTATTTGTAATATAAAGTTTTGGTACAGATTTTTAGGGTTTCTGTAATAAGACGAACCATTCAGTATCCATCAAAACCACATAGCCTCGTTTCCGCAATTCTTCGATTTGTTGCTTACTTGGTTCATCATTTTTTGCTAAGAGCCAATATTCGTATGAATCGTAATCGATATAGTATTCAATATTTTTTGGTGGAGTGCCAACATATGCCCATGTACCAATTTCTTTTCTGGCAGAAAAATGTGGAACATACCCATGTGTTGCAACGAGTGAGGCGTTATCTGGTACAAGTTTACGCACACTGTGCATAGCTTGTCGCTCTGCCGCTGTTTGCTGAAAATTATATACTGTTTTTGGAATAGAGGGGAATAGATAATACGTGTTCTCCCATCCAAGGATAACAGCAAAATTGAGTATAAATGCACACACAACAGTCAATAAAAAACGTTTTGCAAGTAGAGGTTTTTTTCGTTGCAGCCATAAAAAGAAAAACAAAATACCACAGATCGTGTATATTGGAACATCTGCGCCATATTGAAAAATAGGATTTTTTAAACTATTTGCGTCAGGTAAAATACGTTCTGTATAGTTTCCTGCAATATTGAGCCCAAATGGAACGACGCCAACGGCATCAAAGGCAAGAAAATTTTGGTACAGATATGACACTACTTCTTGATGCGAACCACCAATAATATTTAATGATTTTACAAGTGTTCCAACATTGCGGTGCTGAAAAAATTCTCGAAATTGTTCTTTGGGAGCATTGTAATATTCTCGATATTTGGGTGTGGTGTATTGAGAAAACCACTGCAAAAAAATAGCATATCCAATTATGAATAATGTCACCATTCCACAAAAAAGCATAAGACGTTTTCGTACATGTGATACACGTAATACAAACATTCCAACAACAAAACTCGTCAGTGTAGCAACAAAAACAAAAATCCATTGATCTTCTTTGAGCATTGCCCATATCAATGCGGAGAGTATACCAGCAACAAGAAATAGAATTTTTTTCTTGTAGAGATATTGAAGGCCACAATAGATGAGGGCAAGGAAAAATATTGGCATCCAATATTTCTCATGAAAGTAAAAATTGATTGCTGATTGGGTAAATGGATGAATGCTTAATAAAAAAGATGTTATCCCAATCACCCAATATGGGCGAGAAGTGTGAGAATAGTGGTGTGCAGCAATAGTTTTTGCAATAAGATAAAATAATATGCTGGGCAGAGTAATAAGCATGTATGGAACAATGGCAGCAAGCGTTGCTCCATGAAATCCTTTTCCAATCCAGTAAAATGGCGCTGTGAGGATCAGAGAAGAAAAATGTTGATGATCTAAAAAAATATTGTTGATCTGCATGACGGTAGATGTCGGAGTAGAAAAACGTGAAAGTAAATAAATCACCTGATCGAACAACCCATAATCAATAGCATTGGTCTGAAAAGACCAATGATTGAGTAGTGCTACAACGGCACAAATTGTTGAAAGCAAAAGCGAGAATCCGATGTTTCCCGCAAAACGGTAACGTATAGCAAGCGCAGAAAATTTGCGGTGTTTTGAAATACGCGCCAAAATTTTTTCAATTGGTCGAGACAAAGACCACGCAAGTGACCACCCCAATAGTACAGGTACTACAAATGCAAAATAGCTTTCTGAAGAACTATCGCCAAACAGAGCGCTGATCCAGGATCCTCGTTCAATCATTTCTGGCCAATGCCATCGTATGGCAGTAAAGGCCCAAGCGAGTGATGCAATACACAGCGCAGGTAATAGATCAGAAAAACGGATAGCACCAATGCTTGCAATGAGAATGTAAACGATAATAAAAAATGCGGTAATAACAATAT
>MGVM01000216.1:935-2107 GCA_001800495.1 Elusimicrobia bacterium RIFOXYB2_FULL_48_7 | reverse complement strand
TTTCTGGACGCGTTGAACCATCTGCATCCGTATACCCAACGAGGTTACCACGAGCAACTCGCAAACCTTCAATGATTGCGCCACCTTTTCCAATAGCATCAGAAAAATTGATGTAGTGAATATGTGAATTTTTTTTACACCATTGTTTCACTACATCTTCTGTTTTATCTTTACAGCCATTGAGCACAACAAGAATATCATAACGATTCCTATACTGCTTATTGTAATAGGTGCCATAGCGTAGCAATGTTTCAGCAATGCGCTTTTCTTCATTATACGCCGGAATGATGATGGTAATGTGTGGCGTTGATTGCATAATATTTTGAGTGGGGTTGGGCGCCATAGGGGAGGCTCCATTCAATGCGATAGCGCAGCGTGCAGTGAATGGAAAACCCGATGGCGACCCACCAGTATCATGAGTAGTCAATTTATACTTCAATAACCACAGGCAGAATCATGGGGCGGCGTTGAATTTTTTTAAACAAGAATTCTCCTAATTCATCACGTAACTTGTTTTTTAAATACATACCATTTGGTTTTTCTTCTGCTATTTTAGGCTGAACAATTTCAACAATCTTTTTGCGCGCTTCTTCTACAAATGTTTTATTTCCTTTCATGTAAATAAATCCACGAGACATAATGTCCGGAGAGCCAATCACTTTTCCATTATGACCATCAATAGTTATAATCACTACAAAGATTCCATCAGCAGCAAGAAGTTGTCGATCACGCAATACCACTTCTGAAACATCTCCCACCCCGAGGCCATCTACCATGACATAATCTGCTGGTAATTTTTCTTGTGTTAAGCGTCCTGCTCCACCAGCAAATTCAATAACCTGACCATTGGAAGTAATAAACAGCTTGTCTTCTTCCCAGCCTAATTCACGAGCCACACCAGCATTGCTATGAAGGAAATCATGATGCCCTTCAATCGGAACATAATACTTTGGTTTAACCATACGAAGAAGTAATTTAAGATCTTCTTGTTGTGCATGACCGCCTGCATGAACATCCATCATTTGATAATGGATAATCTTTGCACCTAAGCGCAATAATGTGTCTTTTAATGCTTGTACTGTTCGTTCATTTCCTGGAATAACTGAAGAAGAGAAAATAATAGTATCACCTTTTTCAATACGGAAGAATCGGTGTTCACCTGTTGCGATACG
>MGVM01000216.1:0-899 GCA_001800495.1 Elusimicrobia bacterium RIFOXYB2_FULL_48_7 | reverse complement strand
AGCTCCTCTCGCGGAAAATCCGTGGTAATGATGACGAAGTTCTTGTCCTGCTGCAGGTGAGCCAGTGTCTCCCATGAAGTATGCACGACCAGGGCATCGCCTGAACGGAACGGGATATCGCGCACCCCGTCCCCTTCGCGCAGGGTCTTGCCGCCGCGATGCAGCGCCATCAACGACAGGCCGTATTTCTTCCGCATCCAGATGTCACGTGCAGTCTTGCCGATGAGCGCAGAGCGCGGCGGGATGACGATCTCTGCAATGCCCGCTTTGACTGCCGATAATTGCTCGACAAAGGTTTCCAGTTCCTCGCGCAACTGCAGTCCATTCGCCGCAGCAAAATCCCGCAACCTTTCCGGCGCACCGAGGATGCCCAGCACGCTGCCGGACACGATCTCGATATCGCGCGCCGGCCCGATGCGCAGGTCATCGCTGCCGCGCATGATGGCGATGACGCGCAAATGGTTGGAGTGCTCGATATCATTGATCGCCTTGCCCACCAGCCGACTCTCCATCGGCACCACAACCTCGTACATCGCATAATCGAGACCGTAGAGCTGGCGAAAATAGTCCATCGCACTGGTGCCGCTGGTCACGTTCTCACCGTCATTGACAGGCAGAACGTAGCGCCCCGCTAACACGAAATAGGCTATGCCGGAGGCCAGCAATGCCAAGCCGATCGGCGTGACAGAGAACAACGACCAGGTCTGCATCTGCTCCCCGGCCGGCAAACCCTTGTTGGTTGCCAAAATCAGGTCGTTGAGCAGGATCAGCGGGCTGGAGCCGACCAGAGTGATGGTGCCGCCGAGAATGGCACAGAAACCCATCGGCATCAGCAGGCGAGACATCGGCAGGCCGGTGCGGGCCGAGACGCGACCGACCACCGGCAGGAACAGGGCCGC
>MGVM01000215.1:868-7336 GCA_001800495.1 Elusimicrobia bacterium RIFOXYB2_FULL_48_7 | reverse complement strand
GGAAATCAACGACAACCGCGACATCGCGCGGCTCGGCGAGCCGGAGCTTTTCTGGGGCGTATCCGCCGGGTGCATGGATTCGATGGTGGCTAACTACACCGCTACAAAGAAAAAAAGGAAACAGGACGACCTGACCCCTGGCGAGGAAAACAACAGGAGGCCCGACAGGGCTGTAATTTATTACTCAAACCTCATCCGGAGGTATTTCAAGAATACAAAACCCCTTGTTTTAGGCGGAATGGAAGCGTCCCTGCGCAGGATCGCCCATTACGATTACTGGGACAATTCCATAAGAAGGTCGGTGCTTGTAGATGCGAAAGCCGACCTGCTTGTTTGCGGAATGGCTGAAAAAACAATTGTGGAACTTGCCGGCAAGCTTAAAAACAGCCAGGATTACCGCGATATCAGGGGCCTGTGTTACCTCGCGAAAGAACCACGCCTTGAATATCTGCAGCTACCGTCTTATGAGGAAGCTAAAAACGACAAGATCATCTTCATTGACATGTTCAACAAATTCTACCGGAACAACGACCCCCTCACCGCCAGGGGATTGTGCCAGCAGCAAAACACGCAGTACCTGATACAAAACCCGCCGGCGCTAAACCCTACGACCGAAGAACTGGACAAAATATACGAGCTTGATTACCAGTTGGATATCCACCCCTATTACAAGAGGCAGGGCAATGTGCGGGCTCTGCCGACAATCCAGTTCTCAATTACCTCACAGAGAGGCTGTTTCGGCGAATGCAATTTCTGCTCAATCCCCGCGCACCAGGGCAGGGCGGTGATCTCGCGGAGCGAAAAATCAATTTTAAAGGAAGCGGAAAAATTCACAAAACATAAATACTTCAAGGGAAATATATCCGATGTCGGCGGCGCCACTGCCAACCTTTACGGCTCCGAATGCGCCATCATGCCTTCCGTAGGAACCTGTCCCGACAAGAAATGCCTTTTTCCTCTTGTCTGCTCTAATTTAAAACCAGGGCACGCCAAGATGATCACACTCCTGCAGAAAATATTCGCGATAAAAGGAGTCGACAGGGTTTTTATCGCTTCCGGCCTGCGCTATGACATGATAATTGAAGACAAACAATACGGCAGCGAGTTCCTGAAAGAAGTTCTTGAGAAGCACACTTCCGGCCAGATCAAGATCGCCCCGGAACACACCGAGGGGTATATCCTGAAACTCATGGGCAAGCAGGGCAAGGACTACCTGCACAAATTCAAGCTTATGTTCGAGCAGTTGAAGCAGGAAACAGGCAAAAACCAGTTCCTTACCTATTACTTCATCGCCGCCCATCCCGGATGCACCCAGCGCGACATGGAAAAAATGTCGGAATTCATATCAAAAAACCTGAAAATAAACCCGGAACAGATACAGATCTTTACACCCCTCCCCTCCACTCTTTCCGCGCTGATGTATTATACCGAGATGGACCCCTTCACCGGGGAAAATATTTTCGTGGAAAAGGAAATAAGGAACAAGGAGAAACAGAAAGAAGCCGTCACCGGCCCGGTGCATCTCCCGGCCCGCGGCGCACCCCGCAGCCCAGCTCATCATAAAAAGTCCAAACCCCGGAAAAACCAGCGGTTTTATCATAGTTAACAGGCCGCGGGAACTATTCGATCACTTATTTCGTTATAATTAATATAGAGCCCATGGAAAATGACTACAAAATACGTAAACTGATAGAACAATCCAGGAAAGGCGACAAAAACGCTTTTAAGGAACTGGTTTTAACACACCAGTCCAGGTTATACAACCTCGCGTTTTATTTCGCGAAAAACGAACACGACGCCTCCGACCTTTACCAGGAAACCTGGGTAAAGATTTTTGAACAATTAAACAAGTACAAATACCACCAGAATTTTCCCGCCTGGGCGTCCCAAATCCTCAGAAACACATTTATCGATAAATTCATTAGGAAGAAATCAAAAAAAGCGGAAATACCATTGGATGAATCCGTGGATTGCCAGCCGTCAGGGCCTTCATCACCCGATATTTCCGAAAATATCGACCAGGAAACTTTTGTTGACCAGGCAATCAATTCACTGCCGGTCGAATTCAGGGAAACCGTGGTATTAATAGACCTCCAGGGATACTCCTATGAAGAAACGGCCGCAATAACAGGCGCGCCGATAGGCACAGTCCGTTCCCGCCTAAACCGCGCCAGGGAAAGAATAAAAGAAATCCTTAACAAAGGCTGAGCCAAGGTTGGCGAAGTCCCAACATTTCAAGATGTTGGGGAACTATTTGAACCTTTAAATCGTTACCATAAGTGAGGAACAACAATGGACCAACAGGAACCCAAAGAACTTCAAGACACCATTTCAATCCTAAGAAACCACAAACCAAAACCGGTCCCGCAATGCCTGCAGACCCGCATGGACGCGAAAATTGACGAATTGTTTGAAAATTCTTCCATACCCGCGACAGCAGGTATTCAGCCAGTTTTTAAATGGCAATTTGCCTTAGGAATCTTCATTTTAGGTATCCTGGCCGGCACGGGAGTATTTACCGTGTCCAGGAAAACTCCCCTTAAAATACCCGAACCCGTCAATACAATAGAAATCGGCAGGGAAGCCAAGCTTTCTTTCCCGTTTTTTTCACAGGAAGACGTGAAAGATATTGTGTTCAACGTAAACCTGCCGGAAGGTGTTTTCCTGGCAAGCAGCCCGGAAAAAAGAGAAGTTCACTGGAAAGGCGGGCTCGTTAAAGGAAAGAACGTTATCTGCATATACGTAAAAGCCCAGAAAGAAGGCGCCTGGTCCATAGACGCAAAACTTCAAACTGACGGAACAATACTAAAAGAATATAAAATGCCATTAAATATCACAGAAAGAAAAGGATAGGAGAAAATATCATGAAAAAAATAATTTTGTCAGTTTTTATTTTAGCAACATTCATATTTCCATCACTTTGGGCTGTTTGGGATGTAACAAGCATTATTTCTGATGGAATGTATAGTTCCATGAAACTGGACACCAACAATTATCCCCACATATCTTACTACGACTCTACAAACCACTGTCTAAAATATTCGAAGTGGGATGGGTCTACATGGTCGACTCAAACCGTTGATTCATCTGGAAGTGTCGGTTGGGTTACTTCTATAGTACTTGACTCGAGTAACTGCCCTCATATCTCTTATTTTGATAACAGCTTAGTGAAAATAAAATACGCTAAGTGGAATGGTTCTTTTTGGTCGATTCAAACTGTTGACTCAGCAATTTATGGTGGAGCAGATGCCAATACCTCAATTTCGCTTGATTCAAATGACTACCCTCATATTGCCTATTATGGTAACACATATGGCGATTTAGACCTTAAATATGCTAAATGGACTGGTTCTTCCTGGTCTACTCAAACTGTTGATTCGGCAGGTGATGTGGGCGGATTAAATTCCATTACGATTGACAGAAATAATTTTCCTCATATTTGTTATTCAGATAAAACAAACGGTAATCTTAAATATGCAAAGTGGACTGGTTCGACATGGGTCATTCAAACAATTGCAGCATCAAATCTAACCTCAAACTACGATTTTGCATCTTTAACGAGTGATTTTAACAACTATCCCCATATTTGTTATTCTGATAAAACAAACGGTAATCTTAAATACGCAAAGTGGACTGGTTCGACATGGGATACCCAATCAGTACCAGTCGCTGGTAATGCTTCATACAGCTACATTAGACTAGACTCAAATGATTACCCTCTTATTTATTACTATGATTACAGTAATATTAAAATTGCGAAGTGGACTGGTTCGGTGTGGAATATCCAAATAGCTGCTACAAATTTCTTAGGATTAAATCCATCTAATATGTCAATAGTACCTGATATGGATAATAACCCACATACATGCTTTCAGACTGGAATATATAATCTTAAATATGCAAAATGGCTAAACACCTATTCTATTAACGGATATGTTTTAGATAATTCCAGCACAGCAATAAGTGGGGCAACTATGACTTTAAGCGGTAGTTCGAGCACAGTTACTATAACAACCGCTGACGGCAGTTACTCATTTGCCGGGCTTGCCAGTGGAAATTACACGGTCACTCCAACCAAAACCAATTACACTTTCAACCCGGCAAATAAATCATACACTTCCTTGAACTCTGATCAAACCAGCCAGGATTTTTCCGCAACGGCACTCTTCTCCGGCAGCCTGGTTTGGACCACAAAAGCAAGTATGCCTGCCGCAAGGAATCATTTGATATGCGCAACCGTGAACAATACAATATATGCTATTGGCGGCAATGGTTTTTCAAACAAGGTAGAAGCATTTGACGTTGCAGCAAATAGCTGGACAACCAGAACAAACATGCCGACAGGCAGGGAAGCATCCTGCGCTGCTGTTGTAAATAGCAAGATTTATGTTATGGGCGGGAATAACGGAGGGGCTAAACTGCATACCCTTGAAGAATATGACCCCGCGGGAAACACATGGACAACAAAGGCGAACATGCCGACAGGCAGGTATTGCCTTGCGGCCGGTGTTGTAAATAATAAGATCTACGCGATCGGCGGGGATAGCGGCGGGACTATATTAACCGCCGTTGAAGAATACGACCCCGCAGGAAACACCTGGACAACAAAAGCAAGCATGCCCACCGCGAGATACGGCCTTGCCGCAGCCGTGGTAAACGGCAAAATCTATGTTATGGGCGGATACGGCGACCCAACTTTTGTAAGCACTGTTGAAGAAT
Source organism: Elusimicrobia bacterium RIFOXYB2_FULL_48_7 (assembly GCA_001800495.1). Classification (GTDB taxonomy): domain Bacteria; phylum Elusimicrobiota; class Endomicrobiia; order CG1-02-37-114; family XYA2-FULL-39-19; genus OXYB2-FULL-48-7. The sequence continues at coordinate 2,617 of MGVM01000215.1, read as the reverse complement.
ACGACCCGGCAACGAATACCTGGGCAACTAAAGCAAGCATGCCGACTGCCAGGGGGTTTTTGTCCGTGACAGTAATGAACGATAAAATATATGCTATAGGCGGTGCTGGTATCGGGTTTTTTAACACCGTAGAAGTATATGACCCGGTATCCAACACCTGGTCAACGGAAACGAGCATGCCGACTGCCAGGAATACCTTCGCGGCGGTAACTGCAAATAATAAACTCTACGCGATAGGCGGGTTTTCAGGCCCCCCGACTGTAGGGTCTAATATTATTTATGCTACAGTTGAAGAAGGCAGCCTGCAAGCCGAGGCTTACTCAATCAGCGGTTATACAAAGGATGCCTCAAGTACAGCTGTTTCAGGGGTAACATTAACGCTTTCGGGTTCTGCAAGCGCCACAGCAACAACAGCCGGTGACGGCAGTTATTCATTCACCGGGCTTGTTGACGGGAATTACACAATCACCCCCGCAAAAACCAATTACACTTTCAGCCCGGACAACAAAGTATACGATTCCTTAACCTCCAATAAGACCGGACAGGATTTTACCGCGACAGTCGATCCTACCGGAAGTTTGGTTTGGGCCCCAAAAACAGCGATGCCCACAGCGAGGGCATGCCTGGGCTGCGCCGTAGTCAATAATCAGATATACGCCGTCGGCGGCAACGCTGGGTCAAATTATTACAACAAACTTGAGGCATATGACCCTTCGGCCAATACCTGGACAACTAAAACAAATATGCCGACAACCAGGAACGCTATGGGTATAGCCGTTGTTAACGGCAAGATATACGCTATTGGCGGAAATACGGGAGGATCCCCTAAACTACAAACAGTTGAAGAATACGACCCAACAGGAAACAGCTGGTCAACAAAAGCAAATATGCCGACGAGAAGGTACAATTTCGCGATCGGTGTTGTAAATAATAAGATCTACGCAATCGGCGGGGACGGCGGTGGGACTATATTAACCGCCGTTGAAGAATACGATCCCGTTGGAAACAGCTGGACAACAAAAACAAATATGCCGACAGCCAGGTACGGCCTTACTGGAGCAGTAGTAAACAACAAGATTTACGCTATAGGCGGCAACAATGCAGCAGGTAACGTGAGCACCGTTGAAGAATACGACCCTGCGGGAAACAGCTGGACAACAAAGGCAAGTATGCCGGTTGCCACTATATTCCCCACCTCGGTAGTCTTAAATGACAAGATTTATGTCATGGGTGGCAGCGGCAACGGGTATTTTAAGAATGTGGCCGTGTATGACCCAGCTTCCAACACCTGGTCAAATGAGACCGGCATGCTCACTCCTAGGAACGCCCTTGCGAGCGCGGTTGTGAACGGCAAAATATACGCAATAGGCGGCCAGTCCGGACCCGCAACTATACCATCGGCCACTTATTACGCCATTGTTGAAGAAGGCAGCCTGCCCAGCTACACGATCAGCGGGTATGTAAGGGATTTCAGAGACAATTCGCCCGAAGTATTATCCACCGTTTATCTTTCCACATTCATCCCATCTTTTTCATCAAATGTTTCAACAAGCGGTTTTCTTGCTTCCTGTTTAACGGATGCAAACGGATATTATGAATTTACAGGATTGGCGGAAGGCAACTATAAGGTTTTCCCAAGCTGCATATTAGCCGTGGGCGTGGGGAGCGACCCGGCTTCAAGGGATTATTCCCCGCTCAACAGCAACCAGGCAAACCAGGATTTTATCCTGCAGGTTGTCGTGCCGGTTT
>MGVM01000215.1:648-844 GCA_001800495.1 Elusimicrobia bacterium RIFOXYB2_FULL_48_7 | reverse complement strand
ACCGGGGATATGCAAAGAAGCACCTCCACCGATGTTTCCGGCTATTACGAATTTTCTACGTACTACCAGAGCTCCTGCACCATTACGCCTTCAAAAACAGGTTACACGTTCAGCCCCGCTAATATATCGCTGTACAGCGGTTATTCCGACCACCCGAATCAGGACTTCACAGGCACAGTGGCGGCTGCTGACGCCC
>MGVM01000215.1:0-532 GCA_001800495.1 Elusimicrobia bacterium RIFOXYB2_FULL_48_7 | reverse complement strand
GGCGCGCTGAAACATTCCGATACCAGCGAAGATAAACTACACTGGCACTGGGACACCACGAAAGAAACTATTGGCGAACATACTATAAAGGCAATAGCGTATGACACCATCAATCAGACTGCAACTGACGAAATAACCGTGTCAGTCCATGAGAACAAGTCAGATAAAAATATTATCGCTGATATGAAACCCGAGCAGCCAGTTGTGGAACCCGGCTCCGGCAAGAAAGCGAAAATAAAGTTCTCCCTGGACCTGCCCCCGGAACAAAAAGCCCAGGCCGGCGAGGCCGCAAAAGTCCATGTGAAAATAAGCATCCACACGGTGCGCGGCAAGCTTGTAAAAACCATTGTTGATGAAGACATGGCCCTTGGCCAGTACCAGAAGGAATGGGACGGGAAAAGTTTTGAAAACGATGTCACCGCGAGCGGCGTTTACATAGTAAAAATACAGGCCGGCGATTACAGGTCAACCCAGAAAATCGTTGTAATAAGGTAATTAATTTCCTATACTTTTATTCACCTTGTGTAAATTC
>MGVM01000214.1 GCA_001800495.1 Elusimicrobia bacterium RIFOXYB2_FULL_48_7 | reverse complement strand
CGTTGAAAGTTATTCTGTTCCCGCCGACCCCGTTGCGTTTATAAATAGAGACCGTATGGGACGTATCAGCAAGGCCTGTGGCAAGAGGGTAATTCGCCTGGCCGTTGAACGTAAGGAGCACGCCTGTGGGCTGGCTGTCTATGAACACCTCAAAATACGATGTAGTCGCAATGGTGAACCTTGCCGTTATGGACGTGCCCTGGAATACCGCGTTGATATAAACGCCGGGCCAGTCATAGTTAGGCGCTGTGGTGCCAACATCTTTCACCCGGCCGATGTACTGGATATTGGGGTCGTCAGCGTTTATGTTTACCTGGGAAAACGCGGCTGATGGAATAAGCGGCAGGGAAAACAATACTAAGAGAATAGCGCATTTAATAGTTTTGATCATGGATTTAATCTCCCGGGTTTGATAGATTTGATATCAAAACTATACTAAAACTTTATGTGTTTTTCCAGCTTTCAACCGTTTTTATTGACAATATTTGCTTTTTATGTTATAAAAATTCCCGGCAATAACACTCGGAGGCCAAAATGAAAACATACTCGCAGGATATACTGAAAAACCTCAAACCGTCAAAAAAATTCTTTGTCGGGATAGATTCCGACGGTACCGCATTCCCGACAATGGAGCTTAAGCACAAGGAATGCTTCATCCCGGCCATAATAAAGGTATGGGGCCTGCAGGCGATATCCAAGTACGCCCGCGAAACAGCTGAATGGGTGAACTTATACTCCTGGCATAGGGGAGTGAACAGGTTCATAGCGCTGGTGATGGTGTTTGACCTGCTAAAAAAACGCCCGGAAGTGCAGAAATCAAAGGTGAAAATCCCGGACCTGGCACCTTTGAAGAAATTCATTGATTCAGGCGCCGCGCTGAGCACCCCGTCCTTTGAAAAAGCGGTAAAAGAAACCGGCGACCCCATTCTCGCGAAGTCGCTCGAATGGACCAATGATGCCAATACCCGGATAGCGGAAATGGTTAAGGGCGCATACCCCTATACCGGAGTCAGGGAGAGTTTGGAAAAACTGTCAAAAAGCGCGGATGTTATAATTGTTTCGGCCACGCCAGGCGAGGCGCTTGAACGCGAATGGGAAGAACACGATCTTGTAAAATACGTTTCACTGATAGCAGGGCAGGAACTAGGCAGTAAAAAAGAGCACATTATGCTTGCCAGCGAAGGCAAATACGACAAGGCCAACGTGCTCATGATAGGCGATGCTCCGGGTGACATGAAGGCGGGCAAAGATAACGGCGCGCTGTTTTTCCCCATCAACCCCGGTGCCGAGGAAGAGTCATGGGAGCTGTTTTATAAGGAAGCGATGGATAAATTCCTCTCAGGCAAATATGCCGGCGCCTACGAAAAGAACCTTATTGAGAAATTCGAAAAACTCCTGCCGAAAGAACCAACCTGGCGGCAAGTATAATTATCAATTTATCTAAAATAAAATTGTAGTCGCCGATTTATCGGCTATTTTGACTTTTAAAAACCGCCCATAAATGGGCAACTACTCCACAATAAAAAAAGGCCTGAAATCCCGCAAGGGATGAACAGGCCTTTTTATGTTTCCGCTTGTAAAAATTCGTCAGCTTATTTTGCCGCTGGCGTTTCAGCAGGTGCTGCCGGTGTTTCTGCCGGTACCGGAGCAGCGGGGGTTTCTGTTGCAGCAGGTGCCGCCGGGGCGGCGTCCCTTACAATGGGTTGGTTATCCGGCAGGGCCTTTGCCATCGCAAAATCCCAACCGCCCACGATGCCGTAGAGCATATCCTTAAGTTCAGCATTATACTGGTCCACGTCAAATTTCCCGTCTTTCTTTTTATCAAAGTTTGTTTTGCTTTCGATGCCCTTCTTCATGGAAACCAGGTTGGCCCACTGGGTGTAAAAATCGTAACGGAGTTTTTCTTTCCCCTTAAAACCCACCTTCTGCGAGCGCATATCCGCGCTTAAAAGCATTTCAAAGGAACTAAGCACTGGAGCAAACTTTTTTGACTTGTCAACCCTGAAATGCACCTGGATGAAACCGTCCGCCCCAAGCTCCGCGGTTATCGGGCCCAAATCACCTACAACGCCTATCATTCCAATTGGCCCGGGAAAAACGCCCAATCCTACAGTAGAGACTTTTTGCGCTTTCGTTACTACAGAATCTTTAAACATGCCGCCCGTATAGCCGCGGCCCGCTTTTTCTTCCTTCAGGTTCCATTCCTGGTATGTAGGGCTCTGTCCTACAGTTTCTTTCCTTACTATTTCTATGCCGTGCTTTTCAAAAAGGGCTACAATGGTTTCATAGACAGCGTCTGATGTGTTTGTATAAAAATCTTTATCGAATTTCAATGTTGACGTGCGCGTGGTTGTGTAAGTATTGCCGTAAAAATCGGGCGAGCTTGCCGAGCCCGTCACTTCCTTTGAAGTGACAAATTCGCCCACGCATTCAAGGATGACCAGTTTTTTAACTTTGAGTTTTTTCAGAAGTTTCAGGTTCCCGGTATTCACGTAGTCATCTGCGACTACCGCCGGGTCCTTCAAATCCTCCGGCTTGTACACCTCATTGCCTCCGGCGAAAACCAGCCCGGGCATGAAAACAACTCCTGCTGCAGCCAATAAAAACAACTTCTTCATGACATCCTCCTTATTATGATGATTTTTGCGGCTGTATACATTTTATTGCTTTAAAAATATTCTGTCAATACCGAAAATACGCGTTTATATTTTTATCTTCACCACAATCTTTTTCACGCTTGACGGCCTGCCGGCCGCACAGCCCGGCATATGGCCGTCCCCCGGAAAAAATACGGCAAAAATACCGGGTGACATGTTAAGCAGGGAAGTTTGGGCGGGTTTTTTGTAGAAAGCGGCATCTTTTTGAGGGTTGTAAGGCGAGAATAATTTCAACTCAGCCGCGGGACTCCACTCAATAACCTCCCGGCCGGAAACCAAGAATTGGATATCCGCGTATTTTCGGTGTGACTCAAACTTCTTTTCCCCGCGCGAGGCGGTTTTATAGGAAGAGGCTATCGCATAAACGTCCCTGCCGCGTATTTCATAAATACCGTCTTTCAGCCCGGGGCCCCCGCGCTTTCCAGTGTGTTTTCCGGAGCATTTGCGGAGGAATTCAAACGCTTTTCTGAACCTGGCGCCGCCCAGACAGGCGTATTTCCCGTAATTTTTAAGCTTTCCAGCGATCATTTTAACAGGCCCAGGACTTTATAGACTATTATTGCCGGCCAGAACATGGCTTTTATCACTCCCAGCACGCCCATCCAGAAAGTAACGGCGCCTTTGATGTAAAACACCAGCGCGCCTATGAAACCCATCCCGTACAATGCACCAGAACTGCCTTTAGACATATTTCCTCCTTTGAGTTGTTTGTTAATTATATTTTATTTTGATTGTATAATCAAAACATGGAATAAAAGTCAATTAAATGTGGATTTATCTAATTGGAATAATACTATGATAATTATATAATTATTAGAAATAAAACCACCAAAAACTGGAAAGGCGGGGAAAAAACTTCATGGCGAAAAACAAAGTCATTGTAATCGATGATGACGAAACATATCTAGAGGAATTCAGGAGCATGCTTGTTTCAAACGGGTACTCGGTTGAAACCACCTCCGATTGCATGGGCGCGGTCAACGCGATCATCAGGTCACGGCCTGACGTAATAATACTGGACCTCAAGATGAAAGAAAAAAACGGTTTTCAGATAGCAGCGGAACTAAGCCTGATCCCGGAAACATCTGATATTCCGATAATCGCAATAACAGGTTATTTCAAGGAAAGAGAACACGTGGGTTTCATGAAGATAAACGGGATAAAAGATTATTTGATCAAACCGATAAACCCGAAGGATATTATAACAAAGATAGAATGGCACATTAAAAACAGGGACATAAGCTCCCAGTCCCATTTACAGCCTTTCAGATTACTCTTTTAACGGAAGGGTAATGCTAACTAACGTCCCCTCGCCCTTTTCGCTTTTTATTTCTATTTTCCCGTTATGGAGCTCGATTATCTGCCGGCATACCGCCAGCCCCAGCCCGGTGCCCTTGGCCTTGGTGGAAAAGAAGGGCTCGAATATCCTGTCCAGGTTCTCCTTGTCTATCCCGGGGCCGTTGTCAGCGATAACCAGGTTCAGGAGGCCGTCCTTTACTTTCCCGGAAACCTCAAGCCTGCCCGAGGCGCGTTCCCCCAGCGCCTCATAAGCATTATTCAGGATATTGATAATCACTGATTTCAGCTGGAGAGGGTCCGCCTCAATATTCACTCCTTTCAACCCTCCGAACGAATCAATGTGTTTTATCTTCTGTTTCGCAAATTTCTCTTTTTCGGTCTCCGCGCATTCGCCCAGGAGAGTATAAATGTCCACCTGCTCATAGTTGGGCAGTTTCGTTTTTGAAAAGGAAAGCAGGTTGTTGATGATCTGGTTGCTCTCTTCAATTTTTTTCGTTATATTGCCGAAGTGTTTTTCAAATTCCGTGTTTTTTACTTTCCTCTGGAGATTATAAGCTGACATTTTAATGACGGCAAGCGGGTTGCGCAGTTCGTGCGCCACGGTGGCGGCGAGTTCCCCTATATCCGAAAGCCGTTTAAGTTTGTCGATTTCTTCGTGGGATTGCATCAATTCTTTCGCGCTCTCATTAATGAGTTTTTTAAGAGTTTCTTTATCTCTTTTAAGAATTTCTTCGGCCCTTTTGCTTTCAGTGATGTCCTGAAATACTGTCGCGAATTTCCCTTTTTCATGCGAAAAAGCGGATATATTGAAATGCTTATTCATCGGGGTGAAAAAAATGTCGAAAGTCTGGGGTTTGCCTGTTGAGGCAACCCTGGCATAAATGTCCAGAAAGGGCGCTTTACCGGTGCCGTAAACCTCGGAAGCTTTTCTGCCTGCCACAGCTTTTTTTTTCAGGCCCGTGATCAATTCAAATGCCGGATTTACATCCAGCAATATATAATCAACCGGTTTTGACGACAAATCAAAAACAACTTCATGAATAGCCATGCCTTCGGTCATGGTTGCATATAAACTTGAAAATTCCCCCTCTCTCGCTCTTAAAGCATCCCGCAGGCTCACTTTTTCTATGGCAACCGCAAGATAATCAGCAAGCTGCTCCCAGAAAGAAATCAGCCCGGGGGAAAACCTGCCCGGGCGCTTATCGTTAAATTGCAGAAGCCCCATCTGGGTATTATTCGCATGAATGGGTATCAGCGCTACCGACTCATACCCTTCTCTGTTGCAGCGGTTACGCACCCTGGCCAGCAAGCCTTTCTCTGCGGCCCTGGCTATAAGCTCAGTGGTATTGTTCGACCAGAAACTGCCATGAGCCGTATAAAAATCCTTGCCCGGATCAAAGCGGCCGCAAATTACATTACTGCACAAACACCCTAAAACACCTTCCTTTCCGCATTCACGCAAGCTTCGCTCAGCAAGGACAAAATCCGCGGGGAACCCTATAGTTTCGAAATAAGGGCAATCGTCTCCTTCTTTCAACCGGATTCCCACGGCTTCGCACCCGGACTCCTGCTTGAAAAACTCAAGCGAGGACTTAACAATTTCTTTAAGATTGGCGCTCTGGTTCATTATGTTCAGAAACTTTACTGATGCTTCACGCTCAACCTCTGAAGCTTTTGATTCGGTTATATCATGAACCATTCCAATAGACCGGATAACTTTGCCCGAGCTGTCCCTTATGTGTTCACATTTTTCGTAAACATAACGGATTTCGCCGCTGGATTTCCTTAACACGCGATGTTCTACTTCATAAGTATCTCTTCTCTCCCGCAGCGAGGCCGAGTACGCGCCGTCAACAATCCTGCGGTCATCCGGGTGGACAGCTTCCAGGAAAGCTTCATAGGTCGCGCTGAATTCCTGCGGCCTGAGGCCGAATATTCTGTAAACCTCGTCTGACCAGGCCAAACGGTTATTTACAAGTTCAAGCTCCCAGCTTCCTATATGGGAAATCATCTGGGCTCTGTTTAAACGTATTTCGCTTTCCTCCAGCGCTTTGCGCAGCCGGAGGGATGTCAGGCCGTGCGAAATATCGCCGGCTAATTCTGTGAGCAGTTTTATTTCATCTTCAGAGAAGGCGTCCGGCGCTTCTGAATATATATTAACAGCGCCAAAGGCCCTGTCTTTTTCAATTAAAGGAAAAACAATTGAAGACGCATAACCGCGTTTCAGGGCTTCTTCGCGCCAGGGTTCGAATTTTGGATCGGTCAGTATATTCCTGCACATTACCGGCTTGCCGGTGCGTATGGCCGTACCGGTGGGGCCCCGCCCCAATTCAGTGTCCGCCCAGGTAAGTTTTAACGTTTCCAGGTAACCTGCTTCAAAACCGCAATGGGCTGCCGGAATAACAGACTTTTCTTCGTCATTTTGGGCAAAACCTATCCAGATCATCTTATACCCGCAGTCATGAATGATAATATTGCACGCGTCATTGAGCAATTCAGTTTCATTTGCAGCGCGCATTATAGACTGGTTGCTGTTACTGATTGCCCTGAGTGTCTGGTTTAGTTTTTCCAGCCGGGAGGTGCGCTCTTTTACAAGCTCTTCCAGGTGCAATTGGTGCTTCGCCAACTGCTTCCTTTCCCCGTTTTCCTGCAGCGCTCTTTTAATAGCCGGAACAAGCCGTGAAAGTTTATCTTTCAGCAGATAATCCCTGGCTCCCTGTTTCAGGAATTCTACCGCAATTTCCTCGCCGATGGCTCCGGAAATGATTATAAAAGGAGTGTCCGGGGTTTTTTCTTGGGCGATTTTGAGCGCAGAAAGCCCGTCAAAGGAAGGCAGGTTGTAGTCTGCGAGTATCAAGCCGGGATTGAAACCGGCAAGGTTTTCAATAAAACCTTCCCTGGTTTCTACCCTCTTGAACTGAAACTTCATATCCGATTTGCGCAGGAGCGCCATCGTCAACTCCGCGTCAGCAGTGTTATCTTCAAGCAATAGCACGCGCAATTCTTCGCTCATTGTTTTTATCCTCTCGGGACCTTGTTCACCAGCAGCCAGTATAACCCCAACTGGGATACCATCTTCGCAAACTCCTCAAATTCCACGGGCTTGCTCACATAACTGTTCACACCAAGTTTATAGCTTTCTACGATGTCCCTGTCCTGTTTTGAAGAGGTGAGCACAATAACCGGTATGGTTTTTGTTTTCTCATCGCTCTTTATTTTCTTGAGCACTTCCATGCCGTCCACTTTAGGAAGCCGCAGATCCAGCAGAATAATTTTGGGTTTGTTGTTTAGTTGTCCCGCGTATTTCCCCTGCGAAAATAAGAAATCCAGCGCCTCGGCACCGTCTTTGAGCCAGACCAGGTTATTGGCCAGGTTCTGTTTTTTCAGGGACCTTATTGCAAGTTCCGCGTCACTTGGGTTGTCCTCCACTAATAAGATTTCAATTTCGTTCATATCCGTCATTTATCAATACCTCCCGAGTAAGGATCCCGAATACCAAGTTAAAGGACGCTTCGGGGCCTATGTTATTTTGGCAAAGAGAAATAAAAAGTTGCGCCCTCATTTACCTTCCCCTCTGCCCATACTTCTCCGCCGTGCCTGGTGATGATACGCTTTACTATTGCCAGCCCGATGCCGGTGCCTTCAAATTCTTCCTGGCCGTGCAGGCGCTGGAAAATGCCGAAAAGCTTGTTTGCGTACTGCATGTCAAACCCCACGCCGTTATCTTTAACGTAATAAACATTCCTGCCAGGTTCCGGATTCCCGCCTATTTCAATAATAACATTCTTTTTAATGGCAGTAAATTTCAGGGCGTTAGTCAAAAGATTAATAAACACCTGTTTTATTAACACCCTGTCAGCGGGGGCGTCAGGGATCTCTTTTACCAGGAACTCCACCTTCCTTTCTCCAAGGGAAGCTTTAAGCTCCTCCATCACGGAGTCCAGGGCCTCTTTCATGTTTATGCTTGAACAGGCCAGCTCCTTCCTGCCCAGGCGGGATAATTCCAGCAGGTCGTCTATGAGTTCGCCCATTCTCTTGATATTGCGGCTTATGATTTCAAACTGCCGCTTGCCCTCAGCATCAAGTTTATGATTGTATTCCTCCATCAATATGCGGGCAAAACCGTCTATCGCGCGCAGGGGCGACCTCAGGTCGTGGGAAACCGAATAGGTGAAGGCTTCCAGTTCCTTGTTTACCGCTATGAGGGCCTCTTCCACTTTTTTTCGTTCCGCTATCTCAATGTTCAGCTCGTTGCGGGAAGCAGTGATGTTCTTTAAATCACCGGTCATTTTATCAAAAGACCTGGACAACTGGCCGATTTCATCGTTCAGGTTTGTGCCCACCTTGTAATCCAGGTTGCCGCTTCCTATTATTTGGGCGCCCTCGGTGAGTTTCTTGATGGGGCCGGAAACGGACTGGGCGATGGAAACCGCCATTAGAGCGCTCAAAAAAATAACAATTAAAATGATCAGGATTACCAGCTTTTTTAAATTCATTATGTCGGCAAACGCTTCACTCTCGTCAATTTTAGCCACCACGCCCCAGCCCAGGGAAGGGATATACTGCCAGGCGGCAATGACTTTCACGCCGCGGTAATCAGAATACTCGCCGTAACCGGTTTTGCCCAGGGCCGCTTCCTGCACCGGCATCCCAGCGCGGCCTCCCAGGGTTATGCGCCTTTTTAGCGGCGCCTGCGGGTCATGCCGGAGAGGGTTCAGGAACACCACTTCATTGCCAAACTTTTTTCCTATAAGGGTCTCGCCTGTTTTCCCCATGCCGTTTACATCCTGAATGAGCCGGTAAACAACCGCCATGTCCACTTCAAACGCGATAATACCCGTCAAAACACCGCCGGGTTTCCCGGAGGAAAAAACCGGCGCAGTGGCCAGCATTGAAAACCCGCTGGCGGAACTGCTGTCGGGATAGATGTCTGAAAAAAACACTCCTTTTTTCCCCGCTTCCAGTTCTTTTTTGTGCTCCTGGTAAAAGTTTGACAAGGCGCTTTCTCTATGCAGCGGATTCTTCACGTATATGGCTTTTCCTGTTCTATCAACCAGAAAAATAGTGTTAAGGCCCAGAATTGATTCTAATTTACGCAATTGGTTGTCAAGGAACCCTGTCACATGCTGGTTGCCGGCGGCTATTTCTATATTAGCCGCCAGGTTGTTAAAATATGATTCTATCCGCTCGGCTTTATTTGCGGTGAGGTAGCGCATCTGGGAAAAGCGGAAAGCTTCCATGGAACTTGTGTAATTATGGAAAGTCACCAGGCTTACAAAGATTATGGGGATTATGGCGACAACCAGGAATATGATAATAAGTTTTAACCTGATAGGCATACTAAACCTGCTCCCATTAAAACAAATAGTATCGCGGTATGGCATGCCATGGCTGAATTTATGTCTTTAATGTAATAATAGAGCAGAGGCGCATTTATTACATAACCAAAAACTGCCAGGGCGCCTATACTTCCAATAATAAATCCGGTAATAGGGAGTTTCTTTTGCAGGTTTTCAACGTTTAAAACCACAAGAATGCCGCTGAAAGCCATAAGCAAAAAATTGAACATGGTCGGCACGGACGGCAGGCCCGGAATAACGGACTGCGCCGGGCTGCCTTTTTCTTTAATAAACAATTCTTCCACCCCCGTGTGCACGCCAAGCAGGGAAGAAAAAAACAATGTGCCCATGATAAGGACTATAATCAATGAGGCGGTGGAAAGCGCCAGCTGCGCCAGGTCCGGCTTCCCCTCCCGGGCCCGGGCAATAAAATAGAGCGAAATACCGCTTAATAAAAAGGTAAACGCGGTGCTAAGCTTCATGCTTACCCAGCCGGGGGAGGTACTCTTTAAGACACCGATATCAAATATCCAGCCGGTTATCACAACAATACCTGCGACGCTGACTGCCAGTGATAATATCTTGGTAATTTTTATTTTTTGTTGTGTGGCCATGTATTCTTCAAGCCTTTCTACTGGAGCTTTTCGGCTTCAATTCTAACATTTCTTAAGTCTTCAAACAACTTTTTAACAGTTATATCTCCCCGGTTTATCCATGCATCATAAATAATTATATTATAGGAGCCAAGCCGTTCAATTCTTCAGAAACAACGATTCTATTCCCAGCTTCTTGATGAATTCAGCCAGGTCGTTGTGATTGTCAAGGAGTTCATCTTCAACAATAACACTTTTCCGGCCCCGCTTTCCGTTTCGAGGCATAGCAGTATCTACGCCGAAAACCCTTTTCGTCATTGCATCCGTGTCTACTCTTAATTTCCTGGCCATTTTCCATTACCCCCCGCGCTCTAATATGCTTACGGGGTATAGTATATTCAAGTTTGACACCGGTAACAATGGATTATTGCCCTAGTTGATTGACTTTTTTCTTAAATGCCTCCTGCGGGCCGGTGTTTTACTATAATTTCAGGATGGCGTGGATCTTTGAAAGCAGTGTCTTGATTTCATAGGGCTTGCTTATAACTTCATCGGCCAGCTTAAGCGTATTGAGCTCATGATCCTCCAGGGCATGCTGCTGGAGCATTTCCTTGTTGAACGGCCTGCCGGACAAAACAATGATTTTAAGGCGGGGGTATTTTGCCCTTGCCGTTTTCAAGACTTCAAAACCGCTCATCCCGGGAATTTTTAAATCCAGCAGGACCAGGGCATATTGGCTCGTATTTATGCGCTTCAGGCCTTTAAGCCCGTCATGTTCGGCCTTTATTTCGAACCCCTCATCTACAAGGATTTCCGAAATTTCCTCGCATAATTCCTCGTCGTCGTCTATTATCAATATCTTGTTCATTTTTATTTTCTCCCTGCTTTTTTCTTTCCTTTTTTTGGCTTGTTCCTGAATTCCGAAGGCGTCTTCGCGGTAAAACTCTTGAAAATCCTTATAAAAGATTCCGTATTCTGGTAACCCAACTTATAGGAGATCTGGCCTATGCTCAAATCAGTTTTATTAAGCAATGCTTTCGCTTTTTCAATCTTGAGCCCCAGCACGAATTGCTTGAATTCCACGCCGGCGTGCTGTTTGAAAACCCTGCTTAAGTATTTGGGGCTTGTGTAGATGAGCGCGGCGGCATCCTGCAGGGTTATTTTTTTGCCCGCATTCCTTTCCACGAACCTTTTCACTTTTTCAATTTTGCTTTTTATGCTTCCAGTCTCGGGGCTCCCTTCGGCGTGTTTTGAATCCAGGACTTTTTCTATCATTTTTCTCATTCCATCAATATCCATCGGCTTTTCCATGTAATCATCCGACTGGTTCCTCAAAGCCTGAACCACGACATCTTTCGAACCATAACCGGTCATTATGATAATACCTATCCCGGGGTCAATGGATTTTATTTCTTTCAGGACTTCTATGCCGTTCAGCCCGGGCATTTTCACATCCAGCACCACCAGGTCAACTTCATTGGGCTTCCTTATAATATCCAGGCAGGTTTTGCCGTCTTCAGCTTCCAGTATATTGAAATTGTCAAAACATTCGCGAAACTCTTCCCTGAATTCCTTGTCGTCATCCACTAATAGTATTGTGTTTGGCACCCTGGCACCTCCCCCGAGCCGTGTTAAACTGTTTCCAGTGATATATATTACAAAAATAGTATATCTAAATTAACAATTTAATTCCATATGTAATTGACTTTATTCCACATGATGGAACACTGTAACAAATGGCTATAAGTCAACGGGCAGTGGAAGTTCCTTGTTCATTGAAACTTCCGCTTCAGGTATAATATGAACAGAAAATTTGGCGTTATGCCAAAAATACAAAGAGAGGCCGGGAGGAGAGCATGATAATCGTGATGCACGTAGTGGCGGCAGTACTGATCGTAACGCTGGGGTATTTTGTATTATGGACGGCAAGCCTTGCAAGCGCGCACAAGGGAGTCGCGATTTTTGGAAAAGTAATGGCCGCGGTATTGTTTGTTCTTGCCGGCTTTATTCTGATCGGCGGCATTGTTATGGGGCCAAAATTTTGCGGTATGAAGATGCACAGCATGATGACGGGCAGGATGGACTGCAGCGAAAATAATGAAATGAGAGGGCCCTGCGGGGGCCTGATGTGGGAAGAATCACGGATGGATGCCAAAAAAAGCACGGATAAAGAACCCATTAAGAAGGAAATGAACAAAAAGTAAAAGGAGCGCGTAAATGAAAGGAAGAAAAATGGACAGGAACTCAAATATGAATAAATTAAGCTCCAAGGCTGTATTTTTAGCAGTATCAGTACTTGCAGCGGTATTCTCCGGTTGCGGCACTATGAAATTCTCAGGCTATCCTGACAGGGCGAAAATGAACACATTTTCAACCGCGCCCCTGTACCGGGTGGAACCATCCACCGCAACCCCCGAGCTGTGGAGCCGGTATTTTAAAAAATATGAAATCAAGCTGAGGCTGGATCCGGAATTCCCCTCTGCAACGGACCACGCAAGAGTAGAGGTTTCGGTTTTTGATGTTTTTGCCAGTCCCAAGGAACCCGTAGAAGGGGCGAAAATATCCGCCAGGGCGACAATGCCAAATACCCCTGGATACATTCGCTGGATTGACAATAATGTCTGCAACTTTAATGAAGTACACCCCGGCTATTGCGAGATACACTCAATAGTCTTCGGCACGGGCGGCGACTGGGATTTAATAGTTAAAGTTGAAATTCCGGGAGAGGATACGTATACCGCGGTGTTTCCCGTTGAAGTAAAAGGGCCGCCGTGGCCGCCTAACTACAAGCCTGAATGAACCGCGGGTTTAGGAAAATGGACAAAAAGATAGTAATGATTATTGACGACGACAGGGAATTCCTGGAAGAGATGTCGGAACTACTTGTCTCGAAAGGGTATAAAGTGAAAACAGCTGAAGACGGCGACACTGCGATAGAAAAGGTCAAACAGGTGCCTCCGGACATTATACTGCTTGATATTAAATTGAAAGATAACAGCGGGCTTACAATTTTTGACGGGCTTACAATTTTTGACGAGTTGAAAAAAATGAAGAAAACTTCAACTATACCAATAATAGCCATTTCCGGGGCCTATGTAAAAAACTACCAGTCAAACTATTTTTTGTTACATGGAATAGATGATTTTATCGCGAAGCCTTTTTCTATCGTAAAACTGCTGGAGAATATAGAAGAAAAATTAGGAACTAAAAACAAGAGAAACGCAGTTAGGCGGGATATTTGAGTTCAAGAATGTTTCAACCTTTAAGTTCATCTAAAAGTTTTTTGAGGCCGATAATTGCAACGGTGGTGGTGCGGTCTGACATGGCGTAGGGCAACACGAGGTTTTGGTTGTGGATAAACGCGCCGCAGGTATAAACAACATTGGGCACGTAGCCGGACATCTCGGCTTCGCCGGGTATGACGAGGGGTTCTTTCAGGCGGCCTATAACGCGCCTGGGGTCTTCTTTATCAAGCAGGATCGCGCTGATGCAGTACCTGCGTACGGGGCCGACCCCGTGGGTAAGCACTATCCACCCGGCGTCCGTTTCAATGGGCGAACCGCAGTTTCCCACCTGGATAAACTCCCATGTATGCGCGGGTTTCATTATCAAATGTGTTTCATGCCAGAAATGGATATTATCCGAATACATTAAAAACAGGTTTTCGTTGTCCTGCCGCGAAATCATGGCGTACTTCCCATTGATTTTCCTGGGGAACAGCGCCATCCCCTTGTTTTCCACGGCCTTCCCGTTGAGCGTTATCATTTTAATATGGGAAAAGTCTTTTGTCTCAAGGAGCTGGGGCAGGATCACCTTGCCGTCATAAGCCGTGTAGGTGGCGTAGTAAGTTTTAGTGCCGTCATCATCGGTAAAAAGCACGAACCTGGCGTCCTCTATGCCGTTTTGTTCCGCCGGGGAAGCCGGGAATATCACTAAATCAGACAATTGCTTGGCTGAAGGAAGCTCGGTTTCGTAATTGGACAGGGCAAGCCACTGTATTTTATCGCTGGTAAAAGCGTCCGCCTGCAATTTTTTCCTGTCACAACTGAAAGATACTTCCTTTAAACTCTCCGTCAACTCTAAAAACGCGAAAGAATCTTTCAACAGATCCATCACG
Source organism: Elusimicrobia bacterium RIFOXYB2_FULL_48_7 (assembly GCA_001800495.1). GTDB lineage: Bacteria > Elusimicrobiota > Endomicrobiia > CG1-02-37-114 > XYA2-FULL-39-19 > OXYB2-FULL-48-7. The sequence continues at coordinate 7,223 of MGVM01000214.1, read as the reverse complement.
CACGCGGTAAAATCATTTTCAAGGCCCATTTCCAGAAGTTTCCTGTGAAAGGTGCGTTTATCGTACAACGGGTTCTGCACATGAAACGCGGGGACAGCAAATTTTCCCGGGTTATCAATAACTATTGAATTATTTTGGCCGATAGTACCGGTCCTAAAAGTTAAAGACGAAATATGCCCTTCGCCTGTTGCCCTTAAGCTCATTATGAAGCGCAGGGAACCCGGCGGAAGATTGGATTGGTCCGGGTGAGGCACTATGGAAGGGTTGAAGAGCGCCGCTGATTCAAAAGTATACTCGCTTGAGAAGCAGGAACCGATCAATAATTGTTTTTCCCGGGCCGGCTGTAAATCCGTGAATAAATATTGCTGAACAAGAGCGTAATGTTCCAGGAATACCGTTTCTATATTTTCATGGCGGAGCAAAAAATCATTCAATACTTTATTGAGCTCTTTTGTCACGGAACTTTCAGGCAAAGCCATCACCCGCGAGATAATATTAACGATCTGGGCCTCATTCCTGGGGATAAAAGGCCTCAGGATGGTCCTGGTTTTGTCAGGAGTGAGCGTTACATTGGATTTTTCAGCGAAAGGCGCGATGGTTGCCATTTTATTTCCTTATTTTTAGCATGTTTTGGATTACTGTCAGCTCCGCCAGCGAGATATAAAAAGAAAGGCTTGATTCAGCCCCTTCGTTCTGGTTGATGCGGTCCACGTGAAGCGCGTCGCGGCAGCCGCCGGTCAACGGGTCGTATAAGGAAATGTCCAAATCGTTGCGGCCCATGAACCACTGGAACGCCTTGCGCGCCTCGGTATACCACATAATGTCGCCCGTGGTATGAAAGGCCTCGATGCACGCCGAGATCATGGTATGCGCTTCCACCGGCTGCTGGTCTGCTATTGAAATTTCCTCGCCCCGCTTGTAGAATCCGCCGGAGCCGATGGGGCGGAAACGGTTTTTGGGAGACGTCTGGATTTTGATGAGCCACTCCAGGGACCGGAGGCCCGACTCAAGCATTTCCTTGTTTTCAAGCCACCTGCCGCTGAGGATAAGCGCCTGGGAAAGCCGCGCGTTGCAATAGGTGACGGACGGCTCGAACCATGGCCAGTCCCTGCTGCTGTGCACTTTAAAAAGTTCAAAAAGTTTTTTTGCCAGGTTCTGGCGCGCCTGGTGGGCCCTGCGGTCGCCGTCAAAACGCCTGAGATATTCGTGCAGGCCCATTATACAGAAGGCCCACGCCCGGGGCGAGCTGAAATTGCTGACCGGCTGCAGTGATTTTTCAAAAAGCATATTGGCGAAATTCCTGAATCCAAGGTTGGAAGTCCTGCCGATGCAGGTGCCCAGCGCCCAGATAGCCCTGCCGTGGGCGTCTTCAGAACCCATACCTTCCACTTCATCGACCCAGGCACGGGTATAATTCATAAAATTCCTGAAACGGAAATTTTTCGCATTGAACGCGCTGTTGAGGAATGCCAGGTATATAGTCGCCATGTCGGTGAGTTTTGTTTTATCGCCCTGTTTAAGCTCGTCAAGATAGATCGTGAGAATAAGCGCCCGCGCGTTATCGTCGGTGCAGTAACCCTCCGCGAGGTTGGGTATGTTGTAGGTTGCGTGCTGGATAATTCCCGTGGAATCAGTCATCCTGTATAAATGATCCAGTTTGAAATCAGGCAATTCCGGCATTTCCTGCTCAAGCGGCGCCAGGACAAGTTTTTTATGGACAAGCGTGGGGTGCTTCAGCCGGGCTTCCTTGAAAGTGTTCATGTAAAGCTTGCCTACATTGTTCCAGGTCATTTCCCTGCCGAGTATAAAAGCGTTCTTGCGCAAAGCGTTGCGCTTGTTGTCATCGCGGACCAGGCCCAGGACTTCCCGCGCTATCGCTTCCGGGTCATTAAAAGGCACAATGATTCCCCTCCCCCCCTCAAGCAATTCCGCGGCGTGCCAGTAGGGCGTGGAAATCACGGCGTTGCCCGCGCCGAAAGAATAAGCGAGCGTCCCCGATACCGCCTGTTTTTCGTCAAGGTACGGGGTTATGTAAATGTCTGCCGTGACAATGAATTCTTTTAATTCCTCCATCGTAACAAACCTGTTATAAAAAATAACATTTTTAACAATGCCCAGCTCTTCCGCCAGGTTCTGCAGTTTCAAGCGGTAGGCCTCGCCTTCCTCGCGCAGAAGATTCGGGTGGGTGGCGCCTAAAATCACATAAACAACGTTCGGGTTTTCCTTGACTATGGAAGGCAGCGCGTTAAGAACATTTTCTATCCCTTTATTAGGCGAAAGAAGGCCGAAGGTCAGCAGGACAAACTTGCCGCTGAGCCCGAACTGGTCTTTGTAGAAATTGGAATCAATAAATGGAATGTCCGGTATGCCGTGCGGGATCAACCGAACCTTGTTTTCAGGCACCTTGTAAATATCGGTCAGAAAATCGGCTGACCTTTTGGTCATAACCACGAACATATCCGATAATTCCGTCAGCCCTTCCATTACGAGGCGCTGGTTGGAATTCGGGGTTTTAAGGACAGTATGCAGGGTGGTAACCACGGGCATCTGGAGCTGTTTCAGGAGCGTGAGGATATAAACCCCGGAAGGGCCGCCGTAAATGCCGTACTCGTGCTGGAGTGAAACAATGTTCACCGCGTTGATATTTATAAAATCCGCGGCGCGCTTGTAGGAATCGATTTCCTGCTCCCTTATTTCAAACCTCACGCAGTCAGGGTAATTGTAGCCTTCCTTGGTGTCATTGACCGGGATGGCAAAACAATTGATATTGTGGTACTGGTTCGCTATGGATTCGTAAAGGGTCTCGGTGAAGGTCGCGATGCCGCACTTGCGGGGCAGGTAATTTCCTATAAATACTATCTTCTTTATCTCGGGTATCTTGTCCATTCTTACCTGACTTTAACATATATTAAGGGCTTAGACAACGATAGTTTTGCTATTTTGTCAAAAGTATTTTTTTTACTCATCCATTGCTCGTCAGTCAGGGAGGAAACGCCGTAACGGGGCATCCGGACAAGATTTGACCTGGTTATGGAAGTAAATATGCCGCCGGGAAGCATCAGCCCGATACTGACAAACAGGTCTTTATTCGGTTCGGGAATAGTTATATACCAATTGTCGGCAACCGGGTTTATTTCAATGGTAAAATATTTATCCGCGTTTTCCCCGGTGAAATCCAGGCCGGTAATATCATAGACGCGAAGCGCAAAATTCAGGCTTTCGGTACTGTTATTAATGCCGTTAATAACATATTTTTTTATTAATTCATCCCGGGTTACAGGGGATAGTTCCCAATAGGCAAAAACACAGTACGGGTCGCGCGGCATTAAGACAATCCTTGTTTCCCCGTAACCCCGGGGCAAACCTCTGGAGTCCAATTTCAGTTCTGTATTTGAGTTTGTTTTATCCATGATCAACTCTCCTTATATTGAAAAGTATGTATACGCAGTCAGGATGAAATAGAACACGGGATCCCTCGGCTCAAGCGCTTTGCCGGAAAAAGCGTTGAACTTGAGGTTGACATGTTCGAAGACCGTGGTATCGCAGCCCAGGCCGAAACTAACCGACGATTTCTGGCTGTGGACGCTCGACAGGTCATCCAGGTTGCCCACCCGCGCGGTCTCGCCCGTGAGGTCTATTGTAACCACGTTGAACGAAGTCCTGATGGACTGTTTTTTGACGTTTTTGATGAGCGGCATATGGTAATTTAATTTGGCGTACATCAGGGTGTCGCCGAAAAACTCCCGGTAATTGTACCCCCTGAGCACATCGTACCCGCCCGCGAAATACACATCGCTGACCGGCCTTGATACCGTGGTGATCGGGAAATAGAACTTGAATTCCGACTCCATATAATCTACGCGCAGGGGAATGTAAGAGTTCTGTATATCAATTTCACCTTTGGTATATTCGTAATCGCTCCCGAGAACACTGAAGGAACCGAAAAGCTTGCACGAAATCAGGGCCCCTTTCTGGGCTGGTTTAAGGGGATTAAGTGTATTGTACCTTATTCCCGCGGATTCCATTATTACCCTGCCCCTGTCTATTTCCACGCTCTCTCCGATGGGAGCAGACAGCGTGTCTTCTATCAGTATGCCTGTCCTGACCTGCGTAAACTTCCCAAGGTTATAGCCGAAATACGGGTTGAGGATGTGCAGGCGCTGGAAGTACGCGTTCGAGTCGCGCTCGACACTAATCTCGTCGCTGAGGCCCATGCCCGCGAAATAAGGCACGAAATTATACCGGATGTCAAACCCGATATTGAAATAACTGTCGAGGATATCGTACTTGGAGGCCAGGTCTATCGTAGTGCTGGAAACCTGCTGGTGGACGGACATTTCTATCGCGCTGTTAGGAAGTATGAACCTGAAATGGGGCATCTGGACCATTTTCGCGTCAGTGATATTTACCTCAGGCATTTCGGCCCGGGCAGGCGTAACAACCGCATGCAGGCCGAAAAACGCGCACAAAACAACAAGCACAAGGCGCGCGTAGCGCGCTACGCGCGCCTTGTGCGTATATCTCATAATCCGCTTTGATTCATTCATAGAGCATCACAATACTATCGAGCCATCGCCACTGTACCTATCGCGTCACCGCTCACGATTATCTCCACGCGGCGGTTTTTCTGGCGGCCCTGGGCCGTATCATTTGATTCAAGGGGCGAGTTTTTCCCAAAACCCTGTGACGAAATGGAACTGGAATTAACACCCTGGCTCACGAGGTAATCCATCGCTGAGAGGGCTCTTTTTTCCGACAACTGCTGGTTGTATTCGTCGCCGCCTACGCTGTCGGTATGGCCTTCAACGTTGAGCTTCAGGCTGGGCTGGGACGATACAATTCCCGCGATCTTTGCCAGTTTCTCCCGGACTAGCGGTTTCAATTCCGAGCTTCCCGTTTTAAAAAGAGCGTCGGACATATTTACAATAAGCCCCCGGGCGGTATCCTGTGTCTGCAGGATTGAATTCAACTGCATCAATAACTGCGCGCGCAGGATGGATTTCTCGCCTTCGGCCTTTTGCGCCCTGCTATTTGCGGCATCCGCCTGCCCCTTGGATTTCTCGGCAGCTGCCTGGGACGCTTTTGCATCGGCTTTGGAATCCATTGAATCCGCTACGGCACTGCTTGCTAAAGCAAGGGCCGCGGTGCGGTCAGCATCCGACTGGCCTTTTGCTATTTCAGCTTTTGCCTGGGCATTTTCCGCCTTGGCCTGGCCTGCAGACGCAACAATAGCCTGCTTCTGGGCGTCATTGATCTGGTTTTGTGCCTGCTTTTTTTCATTGAGAATTGCTTCATCCGCTCTCTGTTTCATGGCAACAGAACGGCTGCCTTCAGCGCCCTGAATGGCTTCACGGGCAGTCAGTTCACGGCTTTTTTTCCCGCCTTCTTTTGTTTCTGCCAGGGCAAGAAGCCTCTGGGCATTTTTAAAACCGTCGGAAGCGTAGGTTTCCGCGCCTGATAATTTGGCGATCCATACGGCATTGCGCGCCTGGTAAACGTAAAAAGGCGTTTTCTTGTCCATAACCTGCGATTTACGGTCCGCCGCGGCTAGATTCTTTGTGTATTCTCCCCTGGGGAGAAGCTCATACTTGGCGTCAATTAATTCAATCTTGGCCTTGCTGCCGGCTTTGACGGCATTTTCCAAAACCACGACATTTCCAGGCTGTGAAACGGCGAAATATGGCTCCGCAGTCACAATAAGGCTCATGGCCTGCATGGGCGCTTTTGTTTCAATCCTGCTTTTGCCGTTTTTAACGATCAGTTCCCCGAGATTCATCGCTTTTCCGTCGGGAGATATGGCCCATAAAATATAGGTCATGTACTCATCTCCGAACTGCACGGGCGCTGACAAATTTTCGAATTTCGCCTTAATTTCCATCACGCCGCTTTTATTCCTTACGACAGCGGTGCCTTTGGCATCGGTAAGAAGCACCGTGCCCTTGAAATCAATTTCAGCGGAACCCTTAAGGTTCCGGTAATTTATCGCTTTTGCCGCGTTTTGCACAACTGAAACCTGGTAAAGCGGCGCCGCCGTGCCTGCCTGGCCCTGCATCATGATAACTGCCGTAAAAATAAATAATCCGACTAATTTCTTGTTCATAAAAATTATTCTCCTTTTCTTTGTTTTTATTTTACATCTGGTCTGTATTATTTGTTAATGCACGGCCTCCTTGTTCTAAATTTTTTTCCTTCTTTATTTCACCATGACTTCAAAAAGGACTCTCATGTTGGCCCGCGCTTCCTTTGAGTCAATATGTTTTGGTATCGGTTCAAAAATTGCCGGCCTCATTTCGCCGTAACCGATGGTTGTCAGGCGTTCCGGCGCGATACCGCCTTCCTTAATAAGTATTTCCTTCACGGCGTTCGCCCGTTTTTCGCTTAATTTCTGGTTGTACTCTTCTGTGCCTGAAGCGGAAGCATAGCCCGCGATGCGGATTTTTGCTTCAGGGTTATCTTGCAGAATTTGGGTATTCCCTATTACTATTTTCACCCCGGCTTTTGTAAGGGTGTCTGTGCCGTATTCGAAATGCGTATCCTCAAGAACAATCAGCTTCGCAAGGATAACACCTTCTTCCGGGCAGCTGAATTTATAGGTTAAACTCACCCGCTGGGAAATACCCAGTTCCCCGAAGGGAAGATAGGCGTAATCAAACGTAAGGTTCTTGACTATCTGTAAACCTAAGCCGGCGGTTACGCCGGTTAAGCCCTCAAGCTTGGAATTTGTAAAATTAACCACGTAGCCGCCGCGGAGCGCAAGCCGGGGATTAACGTAACCTTCAACACCCACCTGCACGCCTTCAAAACCGCCTTCGGCTTTCAGCTCGCTGGAAATAGCCAATAACAGGCCCTCTTCCAGTTCATAGGATGCGCCTAAGCGCATGCCGGAATCAAGCGTGCTGTTTGCCACCTTGGTCCCTAAATTAGAATAGGTCAAGCCAAGGTTTAACCGCGAAGCAGCGTTCCATATTACGCCTAAATCCATTGCCGTGGCTGAATAGACCGTGCCGGCCAATGTCTGCTGGTTGTACTTTATTGCCGCGCCAAGGGAAATACCTTCGAAAAATTCTTTACCCCAGCCAATGCTTTCACCCATGTCTCCGGCTGTGTAAGTACCGGTAAGGTTGCCCGCGCTGTCACGGCCTTCAAAGATCCCGTTGTTCATGTAATTGAATGATGCGGCAAAAGCGCCTAAATTGCCCATAGGCAGGCCCAGGACTATCGTT
>MGVM01000213.1:9491-13266 GCA_001800495.1 Elusimicrobia bacterium RIFOXYB2_FULL_48_7 | reverse complement strand
TTTTAAGCGGCCTTATCCGCAAAATAAAAAACAATCTGCGCATGAGAAAAGGCGCAGTTGTAGTTCAGCCGTATTATAACTTTTTTAAACTTATGGCAAAAGAAGAAGTAATATCTGAAAACGTATCCTGGATTTTCAGGATTACGCCGTACATTGTGTTAAGCACAGTAATTCTTGCATTGTTTATGGTCCCGGTTATTTTAAGCGAAGCGCCCTTAAATATAACGGGTGATTTTATTGTAATTATTTTTCTGCTTTCTGCCGGGCGTTTTTTTATGGCCTTGTCTGCCCTGGAAGCAGGCAGTGCGTTTGGCGGCATGGGGTCTTCAAGGGAAATGTTTATTTCAAGCCTGGTGGAGCCAATAGCTCTTTTAACTGTGTTTGCGGTATCAATAAATGCACAGTCAACCAGCCTGTATGCGGTATTTATGCAAAACAATATGCAGGTTTCTGCTGTTATAGCCGGCATGGCTCTGCTGTTTGTGGCTATTGCAGAGCCCTCCCGCCTGCCGGTAGACAATCAGAAAACCCATCTGGAATTAACCATGATTCATGAAGCTATGGTGCTGGAATATTCCGGCAGGTCCCTGGCTTTAATAGAGCTGGCGGGTTACATTAAACAGATAATATTTTTTACTTTAACAGTTAATATTATTATTCCTTTCAATTTATTTCCTGCCGGTGATATTTTTGCAGTATCTTTGAATATTGCAGTATATTTTTTAAAACTTTTAACCTTATGTGCATTGATTGGTTTTATTGAAGTTATGTCAGCAAAAGTCCGGTTGTTCAGAGTGGTGGATTTTCTTGCTTTTGGTTTAGTGTTAGCAACTATAGCGGTAATAATAGCATTGTTGGGGTATTGAGATGAATCTTTTAGTAATAATTATTTTTGTTTTAACGCTTATGTTGGTTTTATCCAAAAGAACGGTTGCTTTGATAAACGGTTTTATGCTCCAGTCTTTTTGTTTGTTTGTGCTGGCCCTTACCCGCGCCGTTTGGGCCAAGGATTCAGAACTGTATGTTGTTGCGGCGCTTATACTTTTATTAAAAGTAGGGCTGATACCGTATTTTCTGCGCTGGATGGTTAAAAAAATTAAAATAGATGATAACCTGGGGCTATCCATAAATCCTATGCTGTCTCTGGTTATTGCGGTTTTATTGTCATTTTTTTCATACCTTTTTGCCGAAAGAATAATGGGCCTTCAGAATAAACCGGATGTGGCGGCCTTTTCAGTTTCACTTTCAGTTATTTTGATAGGTATTTTTATCATGGTGTTTAGAATGAAAGCCGTAGCGCAGGTGATAGGCCTGCTGGTTATTGAAAACGGGTCTTTTCTTACGGCGGTTGCTTTGTGCGGCAGTATCCCGTTTTTTGTTGAAATAGCAATTTTCTTTGATATTTTTGTTTTTGCCATAATACTGGGAATATTTATTTTCAGGATTAATAAACTTTTTACCCATATTGATATAGATAAACTAAAAACTTTGCGGGGATAGCAATGGAATTGTTGGTAGTATTAGGCCTGCCTGTTGCGCTGGCTTTGATACCGTTAGTCATTAAGGAAATACGGAAAATAGCCGTTTATCACACAGCGGGCTATTTCGTTTTAATGATATTTTCTCTGGTTTTGGCAGGCAGGCTAACGGGGAGAAGTATTTCATACAGGGATTTTTTTTATGCAGATGCTTTAAGCGGTTTTTTTGTACTGCTGATTTCACTGGTTAGTTTTATTGCTTCATTATATTCAGTGAATTATATAGGGGAAGATGTCCGGGACAATATAATTTCAAACAGAAAAGCCAGATTGTACTATCTGCTGTTTGATATGTTTGTGTTTACTATGTTTTTTTCTACGGTAGTGGATAATCTGGGGATTATCTGGGTTTCCATAGAAATGACCACCCTTACCTCTGCTTTTCTGGTAGGTTTTTACAATAAAAAGGAATCAGTGGAAGCCGCCTGGAAATATATTATTATTTGTTCCGTAGGAATTGCGCTGGCGCTTTTTGGAACCATACTTTTTTATTATACTGCATCGTTAAACGCAGGCGTGCACAGCCTGAATTGGACTGAGATTTCCGCGGTTTCAGCTAAACTCAACCCGAATGTATTAAAAATAGCGTTTTTATTTATTTTGGTAGGATTTGGCACAAAAGCAGGGCTTGCGCCTATGCATACCTGGCTGCCGGATGCGCACAGCCAGGCGGTTACACCGGTAAGCGCGTTATTATCCGGCGTGCTTTTAAAAACCGCCTTATACGCTATATTAAGGTACATGATTATTGTAAATAAATGTATAGGGCCGGAGTTTACGGGCAATCTGCTGGTGTTTCTTGGGCTCATATCGCTAGTGGTGGCTGCCGTATTTATTATTGTGCAGAAAGATATTAAAAGGCTGCTGGCGTATAGCAGTATAGAACATATAGGAATTATTGCAGTGGGTATAGGATTTGGCACTTGGCTGGGTTATTATGGCGCGTTACTGCACATGTTTAACCATGCGGTCACTAAATCTTTGATGTTTTTCGGCGCAGGAAACATTATAAAAAAATACAGGAGTCATAATATTAGGCAAATTACGGGAGTCCTGCAGTCAATGCCCCTGACAGGATTTATGCTGTTAATAGGGGTGTTTGCTTTATCCGGTTCGCCGCCTTTTTCAATATTTTTAAGCGAAATTATGGTGCTCATAGCCGGGTTTACCGGGAAGAGTTTTGCGGCCTGTTTTATTTTTCTTGCCTGCATAGCGGTTATTTTTGCGGGGTTGATATTTCATTTTTCAGGATTGTTGTTTGGCAAAAAACCAGCAGCAATGCAAGTGTTCGTTGAGCCAATGTCAAACAAAATACTATTTATTTTTCTTGGCATAATTATGGTTTATTTCGGGTTAGCTATACCGGAATATTTTAATAATATTTTGAAAGCATCAATAAATATACTGCAGGTAATGTAAAATGGCGTACAATCAGATAATAAAAGACATAGAAAAAGAAATGAAGATAAACTTCTTATCTTCAGAGCCTGCCTTTAACGATGAGGTTTATGTTAAAGTGCGCAGGGAAGATTTTAAAAATACCTGCCTCTTGTTTCATAAAAAACTTAAGGCGCCGGTAATGATGTTGTTTGCCGTTGATGAAACACAAAACAAAGGCATGTTTAAGCTGTATTGTGTTTTTGAAAGCGTGCAGTTTAAAAAATGGTTTTTTATTGTTACGGAAATACCCGAAAATAATCCGGAATATGAATCATTATCTTCTGAAATGTATTCTGCCAGCTTGTTTGAACGGGAAATAAAGGAAATGTTCGGCCTTGAGCCAAACTTAAGCCCGGATTCCAGAAGGCTGAATCTGCATGATGAAGTTTGGCCGGAAGGCAGTTACCCGCTAAGAAAGAGTTTTGATATAAAAGATATAAAGGAAAGCCTGAAAAAAGAATATGTGTTCAGAAAAACTGAGGGTGAAGGCGTGTTTGAGGTTCCCGTAGGGCCTGTGCATGCGGGCATCATCGGCCCGGGGCATTTCAGGTTCAGTGTTGCCGGTGAGCCTATTATAAACCTGGAAATAAGGCTGGTTTTTACGCATAGGGGCGTAGAAAAACTGTTTGAAAACAAGCTCCCGGAAGAATGCCTGAAGCTATCTGAATGCGTAAGCGGAGATTCGGTTTTTGCGCACAGCTGGGCTTTCTGCAGTGCTGTAGAAAAAATAAAAGTAATAAAAGTGGCGCCGAAAACAAACTATCAGCGCGCTATATTTCTTGAATTGGAAAGAATCT
>MGVM01000213.1:8595-9469 GCA_001800495.1 Elusimicrobia bacterium RIFOXYB2_FULL_48_7 | reverse complement strand
GAAACCCTGAAAAGTTTGAAAAAAGATTTTGAAAGCTTAAAGAAAATGCTTTATGCAAACTTCACATTTATGGACCGGGTAGAAACTACGGGTATATTAAATAAAGTTATTGCGCAGGATGTGGGAATAACAGGAATGGCTGCCCGGGCTTCCGGTATAAACAGGGATTTGAGAAAAGATTTTGGCGCTTGCTATAATAAAATTGAATTCAATTTACCGGAACAGACAAAAGGAGATGTGCTGGCAAGGCTAAATGTAAGGATTAGCGAAATAGAGCAGTCAATTTTAATAATACAGCAGTGTGTACTTTTGCTGAATTCGGCTGACAGCAGTTTTAATTATGAATTATTACTGGGAAATAAATTTGGCTTAGGCTATGTAGAAGGCTGGCGCGGGCCTGTGCTGTACTGGCTGAAAATAAACGAAGCAGGATTAATAGACAGATGCAAAATAGTTGATGCTTCATTTCATAACTGGCAGGGCCTTTCTTATTGCGCTCCGGGCAACATAGTGCCCGATTTTCCTGTCTGCAATAAAAGTTTTGATTTATCCTATTCCGGGAATGATTTATGATAGAAATAATAAAAAACAGTATCATTAAAGGCTGTGTAACAAGGCAAATTAAACCTGAAAGCGCGCTCTTAAACAGCAGTGAGCTTGAAAGTATTGGTAAAGAGCTCAGGAATATGATAAATAAACACTTTAACAGGTCTTTCCATATAAGGGAAGTTGATACAGGCTCCTGTGGCGGCTGTGAATCCGAGATAATAGCAATCTCTAACCCGGTTTATGATATTCAACGGTTCGGTGTTGATTTTGTAGCCTCACCGCGCCATGCAGATGCACTGCTGGTTACGGGACCGGTATCAAAAAA
>MGVM01000213.1:7565-8558 GCA_001800495.1 Elusimicrobia bacterium RIFOXYB2_FULL_48_7 | reverse complement strand
CCCGGGCCAAATCTTGTCATCACCCTTGGCGATTGCGCGCTGGACGGCGGGTTGTTCAAGGATTCCTACTACACATTAAAAGGCGCGGGTAGTGTTGTGCCCGTGGCCATTCACATCCCCGGCTGCCCTCCCAAACCCATCGATATAATCTGTTCCATCCTGAACTACCTGAAATAATAGGGACGGTTCTCATTTTAAATTAGAACCGTCCCTATTAATAATTAGAACCGTCCCCATTATTTTAGAAAACCCTTGACTTTTTGCGTTTCCATGCTATAACTATATCAGAACAAGCGAACAAGCAGAACAACCATAATAAGCCCCCGGAAACCAACTAATGATACCTCATTCACTCGACCTCAACAGCTCAAAATCGCTCTATCTCCAGCTGTCGGAAATCCTCGAGCAGAAAATAATAAACAGGGAAATAAAAGTCGGTGAAAAGATCCCTACCGTCAGGGACCTCTGCAGGCAGTTCAACGTCAGCCTGGATACCGCCAACGGGTCCATACAGGAACTCAAGAAGAAAGGTTACGTCGTGGGCAGGCGCAGCCAGGGCACCATTGTCACCAGTTTAAAGCCGGTGAAAACTGTTGACCTGAAAAGGAAGAATATAGTCTGCCTCCTGGTTTGCTCCGGGCCCATAAGGAAGACCAAGGGTAATCCTGAATTCGAGGAGATTATCAACGGGGTGGAAGCCGGGATAAAGGCCGGCAGCCTGCATATGCTATATAAAACAATCAACGGTGACGGCGAAGAACTGGTTTTTGACGACAAGGAAAAAGAAATAGCGGGGTTGGTCGTGGCGGGCAGCATTTCGGCAAGGCACCTGAAGATTATCAGAAAAACCGGGATGCCTTTTGTGCTCATCGGCGACGTGTTCCAGGAAAAACCTGTTGAAGGCGTGGAAGTGGTAACCACGGATGATGGCAGCGACAATTATATAGCGGTGAAATACCTGGCCGGGCTCGGCCACAGGCGTATACTGTATTT
>MGVM01000213.1:4441-7325 GCA_001800495.1 Elusimicrobia bacterium RIFOXYB2_FULL_48_7 | reverse complement strand
TACCGTCCATAGCGCGTATTCAGGCGTGATGCAGGCGCTTAAGGAAACGGGCGTCAGGGTGCCGGAAGACGTAAGCATCGTGGGCCCTTCTGAAGAACTTGGTATAACCAGGATAACCGTTGACAGCAGGAAAAAAGGGGAAGTTGCCGTAGAGAAACTGATAGAACAGGCCACCTGCCCGGAATGGAAACCGCGCAGGGTATATATAAAGAACTCAATTGAAGCAGGCAGCAGCACCCGGAGAATAAACCGATGAAAAGAACTGTGATTTTTTTATTTCTGGCTTTAATTCCCGCCGCGGCCCACGCCCTTACCGTGGATTATTTCCAGGACTGCGAAAGCGGTTCCGGGGGCGACCTGCTCACCCCGGCTATTATGAACGTCTCAAGCCACGGCACCGTAGCGTCGGCCTGGACTGCCATCGGCACGCACACCTGGGTTTCAACGAACAAGGTGAAACAGCTGCCAGGCACGGTAACAGTCGGAGGCAGGACTTATACAGACACGGGCACCCGCACTTGGGCCTCGGATGACAAGTGGGAAGGCAATATGGTCAGGGTTGACCTGACCGCTGCCGCCGCAAATGTCACGCTTGGCTGTTACCTTACCCCCGGCCCGACAGTCTATGTTTATAACAACTTTGACACTATAAGTATTGGCGCCATCAGCCCGAAATTCGGTTATTCCCGCGGCGGGGTAATGCAGATAATATCGCCTACGCCGGGCGGGCCCTTCTTGAGGACACACAGCAGCGATTATGACGGCGCAACAACGGTTAGTGCCAGCAGCATAGCGGTGGTTGCCGGGAAGACATATTGGATAAACCTGTCGTACAGGGGTGCGACAAATGAATTGATAACTGCCGCCTTTGATCCCGATAATAATTTTGCCCAGGTAGGCAACACCGTTTCGTGCGCGTCGTTCCTGACCACTGGCATTGTAAATCTCCGTTATGCCGTTTTCGGCCGTACCGACGGCCACGGCAACAACCCCAGGTGCGGTACGCAGACCATTTTTGACAACATAATGATTGATTACACCAATGGGGCCTTCCCACTTCTGCCGGATATCAGCACGGGCACGGATACCACGCCTCCAGGCGCGCCGGGAATTGTAAGGGACGGCATCACATCCGGAATTGATATATCTTCAACAACGTCAACCTCGCAGTTAAGCGCCAACTGGACGGCGGCGGTTGACACCGGGAGCGCCATAACCGCATACCAGTACGCTATCGGCACCACGCCCGGCGGGACAAACACAAGTTCCTGGGCAACAATAAGCAGTGTGCTGTCAACAACGAAAACAGGTTTATCCCTGAATGTCGGAACAACGTATTATTTCACCGTTCGCGCCATCAGCTCCGGAGGTACGGGCCTTGCGGCAAATTCAAACGGTGTTGTAGTTATCAGCACATACGTTGCCCCGGTCATTGATACATCATCCCCTACGGCGCCGGGCGCGGTCCGCGACGGCACGGGCATAGACATACCTTCCACTGTTTCAAATACAACTCTGTCTGCAAACTGGGACGTCAGCACGGACACTGAATCAGGAATATTAAGGTACGAATATGCCATAAGCTCTACAACCGCAAACCGCACAAGTTTACTGGGCTGGACCTCCTGCTCGCTCAACACCTCGGTCACCAGGAATTCTCTTGCGCTCCGGGCCGGGGTGACATATTATTTCAATGTGAGAGCGGTAAACACCATCAGTCTCATTGGGCCCGCAGCAAATTCAAACGGGCAGTACGTGGTGGCTATAGACACAAGCGATGTGACGCCGCCCTCAAATATAGCGGTAGTGCGTGATGGTTTGAGTAGCGATGTCGATTCATCGACATCATTAACCCAATTAAGTGCCAACTGGGACCCCTCGGCAGACGCTGAATCCGGTATTTTAAGGTACTGGTACGCGATAGGCACCGCGGTAAGCGGATCCGGGGCATCAAATATAACCGGGTGGACAAGCAACGGACATCTCACAAGCATAGACGTTACGGGATTGGTGCTGTCCGTCGGCACTACATACTACGTCAGCGTGAAAGCGGAGAACGGGGTGGGCCTGCAGAGTTCAACAACCACATCCAATGGGCAGTATGTGGCGGCGCCGCCGGTTGCTGATACAACTCCACCGGTGATTTCAAACGTGGCCGCGGGTAATATCACGGCAACGGGCGCAGTCATCACATGGACGACCAATGAACCGTCAACCAGCCAGGTGGAATACGGAAAAACAACCGGCTACGGGAAAATGTCTATAGAAGACCCGGCATATGTTACCCCGCACTCCGTTGCGCTGATAGAACTGCAGGCGAATAATGTTTACCATTTCAGGGTTATCAGCCGCGATGCAAGCGGGAATGAAAGCACAAGCGCGGATTATACATTTGATTATCAGATACATCTTCCCTGCTGCGACGACCCTCTGCCTGAAAATATTCACGCATATCCGAACCCCTACAGGGTTACCAACACCAGCCCCATGATGTTTAAAGCAAGTGCCGGCACTACAAGCGGAGAGGTTTCCATTTACACCGTGAGCGGGCGGCTTATTAAAACGATTCCCGGCACTAGCACGGATATCCAGTGGGACGGCACGAATACTTATGGCGAGAAAGTCGGCCGCGGTATTTACGTTTATAAAATTACCAGCAACACCGGCGACACCGTCACCGGCAAGATAGCGCTGAAATAATAGGGACGGTTCCTATTATTGAAGTTCACAAATTTGTTATTGGAAAATAATAGGAACCGTCCCTATTATTTAGGAGAGTTATCCACAAATGAGAACCGTCCCCATTATTTTAATCAGAACCGTCCCTATTATTTTATTCCTGGCAACGGCAGTCCACGCCGTACGGGTTGACCTGTACAATGAC
>MGVM01000213.1:1491-4414 GCA_001800495.1 Elusimicrobia bacterium RIFOXYB2_FULL_48_7 | reverse complement strand
GAAAAGGAAGCTGGACCGTATTTGGCACCCAGGGTTTTGTTTCAACGAACCGCGTTCAGCAATTGCCCGGCACGGTAACAGTGGGGGGCGTAAACTACACGGATACCGGCACCCGCACCTGGGCTTTCGCAGACAAGTACGATGAAAATTATATCCAGATTGATACCACTGCCACCGCTGTCAATGTAACGCTTGCCTGTTTTCTAACTCCCGGGCCGACGGTCTTTGTCTGGAACCAGTTTGATACCATCAGTATAGGCGCTGTCAACCCGAACCTGGGCTATGCCCGCCACGGGCTCCTGCAAATAATCTATCCGAATGTTGGCGGGCCGTTTATGCGGGGGCACAGCAGCGATACAAACGGCGCCACGACTTTCAGCGCCAGCAGTGTGACGGTTGTTACCGGGAAAACCTACTGGGTAAACGTGTCATTAAGGGGCGTGACGAATGAAGTATTGATCGCCGTTTTTGACCCTGATAACGGATACGCGCAGGTCGGCGAAACGGTTTCGTGCCCTACATTCCTTACGACAGGCATAGTCCAAATGCGCGGGGTAAAGCTTGGCCGCAGCGACTCTCACAGCGATAATCCCAAGTGCGGGACCCAGACCAATTTTGACCATTTAATGGTCGATTATACCAATGGCGTATTCCCGCTTCTGCCTGATATCAGCACGGGCACGGATACCACGCCGCCAAGCGCGCCGGGAACCGTGCGCGATGGCCTTACTTCCGGGATCGACATTTCATCAACAACATCAACCACGCAGCTCAGCGCGAACTGGACGGCTGCAACGGACGCGCAGAGCGTTATAACAGCCTACCAGTATGCCATCGGCACCTCGGCCGGCGGCACTCAAGCGCTTGCTTGGCAGACGCTTGGGAATGTTTTAACAGTAACTAGGAGCGGATTGAGTTTAAACGCGGGAACAACATATTATTTCACCGTCCGCGGGGTAAGCGCCGGCGGCACCGGCACTGCCGCGAATTCAAACGGGCAGGTTGTATCGGCATCGATTCCGGCTGACACCACTCCGCCGGTTATTTCCCTTGTAACGGCGCAGAACATAACCGCATACGGCGCCGTGATCACCTGGACAACCGATGAGCTCTCCACCACTCAGGTGGAATACGGCAGGACAATAAACTACGGCCATATTACGATAAAAGACCTGACAATGGCATTAAGCCATTCAGTCACGCTGGCCAACCTGCAGGATAACGCCGGTTATTATTTCCGGGTGATCAGCGGCGATGCTGGCGGTAATGAAACTGTTTCGCAGAATTATACGTTCAGTACGCCTGAATACGTGAACTGGGGGCCTGCAACCGGAAACCACGCGTACCCTAACCCGTGCAGGGTTTCAAGCATGAACCAGGTAAGGTTCCGGATGCCTGACGAAGCGGCAGGCGGTGAAGTTGCCATTTACACTCTCAGCGGGCAGCTGGTCAGGAAAAGAACCGGCCAGACGGTGATTTTCTGGGACGGCAGTGATTCCAACGGCGAAAAAGCGGGCCGCGGGATTTATATATATAAGATCACAAGCAATGCCGGTGCCACGGCGACCGGCAAGATAGTGCTGAAATAAAGGGGACGGTTCTAGTTATTTTCGCACCTTGCTCAGTAAATGGGCAACTACAAACAGAGGAGATTGCAATGTCCAACCCGGGTAAAACCAATCATAACTTGTTTTTATTAGTAATGGCTTTATTGTTTGCCTTGCCCAACTTTGCCCATGCCGTTGATGAGTACGTATGGCTGCATGTTGACGGCAAGTATATCAAAAAATCGCCTCTTTGCACGGAACCCAACGCGATTTGGATGGGCTGCGGCCTGGCGCATAGGCCGAACGGCCCTGAGTCCTTGGAATGGCAGAAAAACAAAGTTGACTGGGTAGCCTCCAAGAAAAACATAAATGTTGTAAGAATCAGCATAAACAACATGGATGATTTCCCGGATTCACAGGTTTATATTTCAAGTTTTCTGGCTCCTGTCATTAACTGGTACAAGGAAAAAAGGATATATTCTATTATAGATTCGCATTATTACATGCATGACAGCGCCTTGTGGAGCGGGTCTTTCTGGGACCTTTCAAACCCTTCCACCAACTATTTAAGATGGAGAAACGACTGGGTGGATGTGGCAACATACTTCAAAGACGAACCCTGGGTTGCCGGTTATGAACTCTGCAACGAACCTATTATCCAGACCGGTAACGGCACTGTCGCCAGGTGCAGGGATATTTACAAGGATACCATAAGCCGCATAAGGGCTGTAGACACAAAGCATATTTTTTTCATAGGAAACGCGCGCTGGAGCCATTTAGAATACCATAAGGATTGCTGGGAAACAGGTTTGCCCTCTAACGAGCAATATAATCCGGACCCCGGCTACGGGCAGGTTGTATTTACTTTCCACGAATATACAAAATGCGCGGAACTTTACGCCAGCGTCGGCGGGAAAGTAAATGACGAAATAGGCAGGATCCAGAGTACATTTAATGTCCCCATTATGTGCACGGAATTCGGGCAGGATGAAACCGGCGCCCATGGTTTATGCGAGTGGGAAAAAAGAAGGTTTGAACAGGAAATGATAGAGATGTGTTACGGCCAGCCCAACTTTTGGCAGGGCGTGAATTTAACGTCGGGCACTGATGTTTCACGAGGCACGCCCAAGGGTTCGAAAGTGGGATGGATATTGTGGAGGGTCTCGGGTTCAAGCGCGAATTTTAACCTTAGTTCAAGATGGACTGATATCTGGGAATACGCGGCGGAGCAACAAGCTTCTTCCGCACCGGAACCGGTAATAGATACCTCATCGCCTACTGTTATCAGCCAGGTGAGGGATGGCACCGGCGCGGATGACGCGGATTATACGGAGCAATTGTCGGCAAACTGGGACGTCAGCATTGATACAGAATCT
>MGVM01000213.1:0-1423 GCA_001800495.1 Elusimicrobia bacterium RIFOXYB2_FULL_48_7 | reverse complement strand
CACTTCCAGCGGCACAGTTAGGACTGCAATAGTGACAGGAGTTCAATTGCAGGCAAACCAGAAATATTATTTCAGCGTGAAAGCGCAGAACTGGTCGGGATTAGTCAGCGTTGTGACGAATTCAAACGGGCAGTATGTAATTAATAACGACAGCCCTCAAATACCCGTAAGTATTAACGTGTACCCTAACCCGGTCACTTCATCAAGCGGAAAAACAGCCAAGTTTATTATTAAGGAAAATAATATCACCATGGTTTGTATTTATACTGTCAGCGGGAAACTGGTTAAAAAATTGACATCCGCTGCAGCAGCCGGCGATCCTTCCATGGAATGGGACGGCAAAAACGCCGATGGCGAAAAAGCAAGGCGCGGAATTTATATATACAAGATTACGACAACCGCCGGCGCCATGGCGACCGGCAAAATAGCGCTGAAATAATAGGAACTGTCCCTATAAGGAGAATCAATTGATAATAGACATCCACCTGCACGCAGTCAGGAAAAAATCCCTGCCTCATGAATCCGCGGGGGGCAATTTTGCCACCCCGGAAGAACTTATAAGGATTATGAACAGGACCGGCGTGGATAAAGGGGTGCTTCTCCCTAACGTCAACCCCGAGGCGCGCACCCAATACACGACAACAGAGGACGTGCTCGAAATATGCCAAAAATACCCGCGCAGGTTCATCCCTTTCTGCAATATTGACCCTCGCGCGGAAAATAATACGCCTAAAGCCGACCTTTCCCGGCAACTGTCGTATTACAAAAAAGCCGGCTGTAAAGGCGTAGGCGAGATATGCGCCAACCTTTATTTTGACGACCCTTTCACGCTCAACTTTTTCAGGCACTGTGAAAAAACTTCAATGCCCGTTCTTTTCCACATCGCCCCGCACGCCGGCGGGCTTTACGGATTGATCGATGACCTGCACCTGCCTCGCCTTGAAAAATGCGTCAAGAAGTTCCCGAAGCTTATTTTCATCGGCCACTCGCAATGCTTCTGGTCCGAGATCAGCGGCGATGTCACAAATAAAACCCGCGGGGAATACCCGAAGGGCCCGGTAAGATCCGGCGGGGCCGTACCAAAACTGCTTGAGAAATACAAAAACATATATGCCGACATCTCGGCGGGAAGCGGCCTCAACGCGCTTACCAGGGACCCGGAATTCGGCTACGGGTTCATGGAAAAATTCCGGGACAAGCTGTTTTTTGGCACAGATATCTGCTCCCCGGAAAGGGTGTACCCGCACGCGCAATATATAAGGAAGGCGCTCAAAGAGGGGAAAATCTCAAGGGAAACATTTGAAAAAATAACCTGGCGTAATATAAACAAAATACTGAAACTCGGATTAAGAGGTGCCGCATGATTCCATTCCAAAATGTCCGTATGGATTTAATGAGCTCCAAAGATGTACAGCAGTACCTG
>MGVM01000212.1:4488-8474 GCA_001800495.1 Elusimicrobia bacterium RIFOXYB2_FULL_48_7 | reverse complement strand
CCGACCGTGTGCCCGCCCTCTCTTATGGCAAACCTCAATTCCTTATCCATAGCAATAGGCGTTAATAGCTCTACATCCATCTGCACATTGTCCCCGGGCATTACCATCTCTATTCCCTTGGGCAAGGTCGAGCTTCCTGTCACATCGCACGTCCTGAAATAAAACTGCGGACGATATCCGTTGAAAAACGGCGTGTGCCTCCCGCCTTCCTCTTTCTTCAATACATACACCTGGCATTTGAACTTCTTGTGCGGCTTGATCGTCCCTGTCGCCGCTATTACCTGCCCTCTCTCTATCTGGTCTTTTTCTATGCCCCTGAGCAGTAAACCTACATTGTCGCCTGCCTCCGCGTAGTCCAATATCTTCCTGAACATCTCTATGCTCGTTATGACGCTCTTCTTCGTCTCCTGGATCCCTACCAGCTCTACCGCATCACCAGTCTTTACTGTCCCTCTTTCTACCCTGCCGGTGGCTACCGTGCCTCTTCCCGTGATCGTGAATACGTCTTCAACGCTCATAAGGAACGGCTTCTCCATGTCCCTCTTCGGCTGCGGAATCGTATCATCGCAGGCTTCCATTAACTTCCAGATAGCTCCGCACCACTGGCATTCCTTCTTCCCGCACCCGCATTCCAACGCCTTCAGCGCGCTGCCTCTCACTATCGGCGTCTTGTCTGAATATTCGTTCTTCTTTAACAGGTCCCGGATTTCCATCTCAACTAAATCCAGTAACTCTTTGTCTTCCACCATGTCTATCTTGTTCATGAACACGACCATCGACGGCACGTTTACCTGCTTGGCCAATAATATGTGCTCCCTCGTCTGCGGCATCGGGCCTTCCGAACCGCTCACCACAAGAATAGCGCCGTCCATCTGCGCGGCACCGGTTATCATGTTCTTAATATAGTCAGCATGCCCGGGACAGTCAATATGCGCATAATGACGCTTCTCGGTCTCGTATTCAACATGCGCAATATTGATCGTTACGCCGCGCTCTTTCTCTTCAGGGGCATTGTCTATGTCCCAGATTCCTTTTGCTACGGCAAGCGACGCCTTGGATAAACACGTCGTTATCGCAGCCGTCAGTGTCGTCTTCCCGTGGTCTACGTGCCCTATCGTACCAATGTTAACGTGCGGTTTCTTCCTCTCAAATTTTTGCTTGGCCATCATTTCCTCCCTAAGTCAAACGCCTTCGGCCCAAAATTCCTGCTACTTAATTTTGGGATCATTCAGAATTTATATTTGTTCATGCCTCTTATTATTCAGCCCGCAACCGGGATTGAACCGGTGACCTCTTCATTACCAATGAAGTGCTCTACCAACTGAGCTACACGGGCAAATTGAAAAAGAACATAACTTATCGGAAAGCGGACGAAGGGCTGCTAGCCACACGAGTAAGTGTGGCTGATCCAGCAGCGGGCGCGAGACGGTGAGCACCCCGGTTCACGAGCCCAGCTTCCTAGTTTCTGTCCCGATTTTCCCTTTTATAATTTGTAATCGGGATACTTCTCGGTAAAAGCGGGCGAAGGGAATCGAACCCTCATAGTTAGCTTGGAAGGCTAATGTTTTACCACTAAACTACGCCCGCCTCTGTCGCATCATCGGGTCCAAACCTGTAGACGGTTTGGATTTCGCACCCTGCTCAAAAAAATGGACGGGGTAGGATTTGAACCCACGTAGGACTAAGTCCGGCAGATTTACAGTCTGCTGCCATTGGCCGCTCGGCCACCCGTCCATCTTTTTTCATTTTTTTCTGTCAAAAAACCATTAAAATTCAGTTGCTAATTATACCAGTTTACACTTTTTCTGTCAAGGTTGAAGCATTTCGAAGCCAGTGGCTTTGTCTTTCACTCTCCGTGCTGAATTGCCGGTAAGCTCGATCAAAACGATCTCAACCATTTTCCATACCGTTACACCGAGCCGGACGCATCCGGTCCGGGTTTTTCCCTTCCGCCCCATGGCCGCGTGCATATGCAGTTTGGGTTTGTTGTTTTCATCCGGAAAAATGGTGCCAACAGCAGCCGCTTCATGGGCGCCCTTCAAAACATACGCCATGGGGTCAGGAGGCATCCTGTCCCCGTGCCGGGGCCCTACGACTATTTTCCCCCTGTCATCAATGCCGCCAACCAGTATGCACATCCCGCTGCGGATGCCGTTTTTTTCGGCGAATGATTCAATTGAATCAGGGATTTTGTCTCCGTCTTCAAGCCGGATAATAAACGCCCTGCCGATTTTCGCTTCAGAATACTTCATTGTTTGCCTCCTATGCAGTAAAAATTTCCGCTTTTGTCCCCTATATATATTTTGTTTTCCCATACCACAGGCGTCGACTCAATGCTGCCACCCAGTGCGATGTTCCCTTTTTCCCTCACGCTAATATGCCATACCCTGCCGGTTCTGCTGGTTAAAACATTCGGTTCATTACCGGTTGTCCCGTCTTTTATTTCATCATAAATGATTTTAAAAACATGCAAGACTCCCGAGTGCCCCCCAGCTATGAGGTAATCGTCCACTAAAATCGGCGTTGAGACAATGCTTCCAATATTTTTTTTCCAGACCATTTTAGGCGTGTTGAAAAGTTTCAGCCCATCCGGCCCGAACACTTTCTCCCCGCTCAGTTCATCCTGCGAAACCAGGTAAAGGTTGCCGTCAATAGCGCCTATCGCAGATAGCGCCGGCTTATCGTCGCCCGGATTATACTCATCATTGATCCCTACCGAACCAATCACCCCGCCCTCCCAGTCCGCTACCTTCCTGTTCTGGGTCGGAAAATACCAAGCCACTGCTCCCAGCCCGGTTTTCCTGGGATTCAGATTTATTACCCCGCCTTTCCCGTCTATATATTGCTTTTCAACACCGACTAAAAGATTCCCGTCGTTTGTGATAACAGGGCTCGCGTCCAGGTCAGACCCGATATAGAACTCCCATTCTATTATGTTTCTTTCAATGTTTATCCCGTAAACGCGGCCGGCACCAGCGGTGAGATAAAGCATATTCCCTATCCTTGAGGGGGAAGATTCCACCACGAGATTTTTATTGTGTTTGAATATGTCTTCAATATCGTAGAGCACTATTTCCCTTAGTACTTTCGGCTGGGTTATGCCCTGCGTCATGACAGCGCTTGCCGGGTCAGGGTTTATCTGGTATAACACGCCATTTTCAGCCGGGAAAAAGAGTATTCCGCCGTGAACCAGTCCGTTTCCCTCGGCATCACGGCTGTAACTGTCAGTATTCGGGACTATGAAGGACCATAATTCCCTGCCCGTCAGCAGGGATACCGCCCTGTAGTTGTTGTCGGGGTCATTGTTTTCCAAAGGGCCCCTTCTGCTACCACAAAACACCAGGCATTTTTCCTCCGGGGGGACAGCTTTTGGGTTAATGTATATACTTGGAGCGCCCTTGATAACGTTGTTAAATCTGTACTCCCACATAGTTTTCCCTGTTAGGGCGTCGAGTTTCCTTAATTTATAATCAAATCCGCCAAAGATCACATACAAACGAGCGTTTTCTTCAACCAAAACGGCCTGGCCAGGCCACCCGGTCCCTGAATATGACTTATTTTCACCCCAGACACGGGTTTCACCGGTTTCAAGGTGTTTTTTCCATAATACCCTCAATTTCTCGGGGACAGGGCCCTTCCCATAGTATCTGCGGCACTCATTTCCAAGAAAAAGGGGTATTTTGGACTCAACCGTGTACCCGCTTGTAGGCCCCGCGCCTGGCTGGGCGCAGATATTACAAACTTTTAAATTCAGGACCGCCAAAAAGAATAATAATATATTCGGTTTTTTCACGGCTTTCATCTAATTATACTAATAAATAGTAATAATTAAAACATTAATAATGGATTTTAAAAAACCCTTGACTTTATTGGCTTTATGGGCTATAATATATCCTCAATGAAGAGGATACTTTTGCGCCTGCGCAAGGCACTTAAACGAGATGTTACAATCATTGTCCTCCCGCATACCACTACAAAACCGGTAA
>MGVM01000212.1:0-4435 GCA_001800495.1 Elusimicrobia bacterium RIFOXYB2_FULL_48_7 | reverse complement strand
CGCGAAAAAGACGAAAAACTCAGGGAACTGCTTGACATGAAGTCTAAGAAATCAATAGTCACAACCGAAAACATTGGCAAAGGCGGCCCAAACCCGGAAGAACAGGCATACCTCCAGAAATATATCACCAACAAAGTCCACGAAGTATCCCTAAAAGACCTTTATTACCAGA
Organism: Elusimicrobia bacterium RIFOXYB2_FULL_48_7; assembly: GCA_001800495.1. Taxonomy (GTDB): domain Bacteria; phylum Elusimicrobiota; class Endomicrobiia; order CG1-02-37-114; family XYA2-FULL-39-19; genus OXYB2-FULL-48-7. The sequence continues at coordinate 4,263 of MGVM01000212.1, read as the reverse complement.
CCAAATCACTGCAGGACGAAACCAAGAAAGAACTGGCCAGCGTAGAAGAAATAAACGGGTTCATCGCTTACCAGCAGCTCCTGTATAAAGCCACCCCGAATACATGGCCCTGCACACCCAGCAGGATAACCTCGCCTTTCGGCTTCAGGATCCACCCTGTTACCGGCAGGTATGAGTACCACACTGGTATTGACGTTGGCGGATACAAGGGAGAAAAAATCAAGGCAGTGGCCAACGGCAGGGTGATTTACACCGGCTGGTCGCAGGGATACGGCAACCTAGTGATTGTGGACCATGGATATAATTACCAGACCTACTACGCGCATCTGAATAAAATACTCGTAAAAGACGGCGACAGGGTTAAAAGAAACCAGGAAGTCGGCCTCATGGGTGAATCCGGCACAACAACCGGCGTGCACCTCCATTATGAGGTCAGGATGTACGATAAAACCGTTGATCCCAGGAAATTCCTGGATGACTCGTTATTTTTCTCGAGAAAGGACTGAGGTGGATTATGTTCGGGACAAAAAGAAAAGACAATTCTGACAGGCTTGAAACTATCATAGGGCAGGACACGCTATTCCAGGGCACAATAAAATCCAAGGGTTCAATAAGGATAGATGGGAAAGTTGAAGGCGGCATACTGGAAGCAGCAAGCGTGATAATCGGCGCAACCGGCCAGGTCCAGGGAGATATTAACGCGAAGAATGTGTATGTCGGAGGAAAAGTAACCGGCAATATCACATCCGCCCAGAACCTTGAAATTCAGTCAAAAGCGCAGGTTTTCGGGGATATCCACACCGCCCTGCTGTCAATAAGCGAGGGTGCCCTGTTCGAGGGACACTGCGTAATGGCTGCCGAGCAGAACAAGGTCATAGAGATGGACCTTCCTGTAAGAAGATGAACCCCGAAGGTGCAAACCTTATATGATGAACTGGCTCAGAAAAAACATGCGGACTATTTTCCTGGTGACAATCGTCGGCTTTTTTGCCGGCATGCTCGCAGGTTTCGGCAGTTATGCCTTCAGCAACAAATCCACGAATTCCGTAGCCGAAGTAAACGGACAGGCAATCCCCATCAGAAAATACTCCATGCTTTTCAACCGCATAATGGAAGACCTGCGCGATAAAAGCACCGATATAACTGAGGAAGTAGTAAAAAAGACGCGCCAGGAAGTAGTTGACGACCTTATCCGCGAGGAAGTGTTTTACGGCGAATCAAAAAAATACGGCATCGTGGTCACGGACAGCGAATTGGCGGCCAACTTACAGCAAGTTCCCGCTTTCCAGCAGAACGGCAGGTTTGACCAGAGGGCTTATTTCCAGATACTGGCATGGAAGCTTAAAATGACGCCGGCCGAATTCGAGGAATCCCAGAGACGGCAGATCGCGATTGCGAAATTGCGCTACCTGATTTCATCGGGAATGAAGGTGACGGAACCGGAACTACAGATAGAGTACATGAGGAAAAATCAGGGCAACATGAAGAATTTCGCCAAGGACCGGGAAAAATTCCAGCAGGAACTGCTGCAGGAAAAAACACTTGCATTCATGAACGACTGGTACAGGAGCATCAATTCATCTCTTAAAATCAAAGTATTCACCGAAAACTTCAGATAACCTCTTGCTTATTTTTTTTACCGGAAAACCCACAACGTTGTTATAGTCCCCGTAAATTTTTTCCACAAACGCATCGCTTTTTTCCTGCACCGCGTAGGCCCCGGCCTTGTCAAGGTGCCTGGTGGACAGCTCTTTAATCCTTTCTGCCGGCAGGCGGCGCAACTTTCCCCGCGTAACCTCGCAATCCGTGACAGCCCTGCCGCTTTTGCAATCCAGCAGGGCAAATCCGCTGTAGACCCTATGAACTGAACCGTTGAGCTTTTTCAGAATCCTGTGAGCATCCGCGGGACTGGCGGGCTTGCCAATTATTTCGCCCCTAAACACCACTATAGTGTCCACGCCAAGGGCTATACCGCCTGAAAAACGCCTGGCCCCGGCCAGAGCTTTTGATAGGGCGAGCTTCTTTACCAGTTTAACGGGATCTTTAACGGGCAGGTTTTCATCTACATCAGGCCGGAAAACAGTATAAGGCGCGCCCAGCCTGCAGACAAGCTTTCTTCTTCTTTCCGAGGCTGAGCACAGGATGATATTCATTTAATTCCGCTTATTTGCCGCTGAACAGAAGCTTGAACACATAAGCTGCAACAACCATACCCAGGACTGCCATTATGTTGATCTTGACCAGGCAGCCCAAAGTAAGCTCTATTATGCGAAGGTCCAGGGTCGCAGGCGACAACCCAGCCGATATCTCGGTCGCAAACAGGTCCCGGACAGCTCCGCCCTGCGGAAAAGCGTTCTCAATGAACTTCCCCAGGAAAGAACCTATCAGCGCTCCTACGATAATCACCAGCAGAAAGAAAAAAATGTTTTTTGACATACTACCCCCCCCCTTTATATATTTCCTAAGTATACATATTTCATGCGCTTCATTGCAACCCTGCGCGCTAGTTCCATTGTCTTGACGGGCGTGGTTTCCTCCTTCATCTTGTACTGCGGGAAATACCTGCTGAAGTGCACCGGGATTTCAGGGCTTAAGGAACTGAGCCAGTCAACGAAATCGGCTATCTCGTGCTCCGAGTCGTTCTTCCCGGGAATAACCAGGTAGGTTACCTCCACGTGTTTTCCCCTTTTGAACATTATTTCAACCGAGCGCAGGACCGGCCCAATTTCGGCACCGCAGGCGCTCTTGTAAAAATCATTCTTGAATGATTTCACGTCAATGTTGGCGGCGTCTATCAGGGGAAGCAGGTTTTCCCACGGCTGTTCGTTGATAAAACCGTTGGTCACAAGCACGTTTTTCAGAGCTTCACCCCGCGCGAGTTTTGCGGTTTCAGCGACCCATTCATAATTGATCAAGGGCTCGTTATAGGTGTAAGCTATCCCAATCGATTTGTACCTTTTCGCCATGCTGACAGCTTCTTCCGGAGACAGCGAGCGCATGATTTCAGGATTGTAGTCCGACTGCGAAATTTCCCAGTTCTGGCAGTGCTGGCACCTCAGGTTGCAGCCTGTGGTGCCTACTGAAAGAATATGCGTGCGGGGGTAAAAATGATAGAGCGGTTTTTTTTCTATTGGATCCAGGTTAACGCTCGCGAATTCCCCGTACACAAGGCTCTGTAGTATACCGTCTATATTCTTCCTGGCGCGGCAGGCGCCGGTTTTGCCCGGCTGTATTTTGCAGTTGTGCGGGCACAAAACACACCCAACCGTCTTTTTTTCCTTGTCAATGACCGAATAGTAAAGGGCTTCCTTCATGGCTGCCTGTTTTTGGGCTGAATAGGATGAAGTCCCAAAACTGCTACATTATTAGTTTTGGGGCTGTATTTCCACCTTCTGTGAAGCCAAAAATAATGCTGAGGCTCCCTGGCAATGAACTCTTCGAATTTTCTGGTGAAATTTTGGGTTATGATGAAAATATCCTTTTCCTCATTACCTGTAAGTTCCGGCTCTATAGGCATGAAATAAACGTTGTTGCATCTGCGAGCTTCATCCGGCACATTATAGCCCAGCACTATCGGCGCGCCTGTTTTAAGCGAAAAGGCGGCCGCTCCCTGCGGCGTGGAGGCGGGTTTGCCGAAGAAGTCAACGAAAACCCCGTCAGGGCCGGCGTTCTGGTCCGACATCAGGGCCAGGATCTCGTTGTTTTTAAGGGTCCTGATGGCGCCTCTGAGGGCATGTTTCCTTTCTATCAGCTTGATCCCGGAATCCAGGCGCAGCCGGCTCATGTAGTCCTCAACCAGCTTGTTTTTCTGCTCACCGTCTATATACGTTACCGGGAAGCCGTTAGCCCTCATGGCGGTCCCCATCAATTCCCAGTTCCCGTAATGGCACGACACGAAAACCATGCCCCTGCCTTTTTTCAGCGCGTTTTCTATGTGCTCAATGCCGTGCATCACGGTCACTGCTTTTATCTCATCATCGCTCATATGGGGTATTCTCATGGACTCAACCGACATCATCAGGAAATTCCGGTATACCTTTCTTGCCAGCTTTTTCAGGTCTTTCTCGGTTTTTCCCGAGCCGAAAGCCGTTTTTAGGTTGTCTACCGTTTCCGTTACCCTTATTTTTAGGATGAAAAACACGAAATCAGCCAGCGCCCCCGCAAACCAGAAAGTAAACGCCAGAGGCATAGTGTTTGCCATGAAAACGATGGAGAGCAGAAACCAGTATTCAATGTATTGGCGGATTTTCATTTTATCAGCAT
>MGVM01000211.1:8597-8722 GCA_001800495.1 Elusimicrobia bacterium RIFOXYB2_FULL_48_7 | reverse complement strand
GGCGGGACGAAAAATCCTACCCGATGATAAGAGTAACCCGGGAAGAAGAATTCCCGCGAATCTGCGTTTCAAGGCAGGCACAGAAAAAGATCAGGGGGTCGCATTATTTCGGACCCTATGACAAT
>MGVM01000211.1:4483-8573 GCA_001800495.1 Elusimicrobia bacterium RIFOXYB2_FULL_48_7 | reverse complement strand
AAGTTCTTAAGGTTTTCCTTTAATATAAGGCCCTGTGATTATGAATTGTCGCGCAAAAACTCGAAATACGCCGGCTGTATATACTGCCAGCTGAAAAAATGCCCGGCGCCCTGCATCGGCAAAATATCCGCGGGGGAATACCTGAAAAACGTTGAAAACGCCGAAATGTTTTTGTCCGGCAGGTACATGGAGCTTCTTGAATCGCTTGAAAACCAGATGAAAGAAGCCAGCAGAAAACTAGAATACGAAAAAGCTGCCAAGTGCCGCAACAATATCAGTTATATCCGCGGGCTGTTTGATAGGATCCGTTTCCGCGAACTGAAAGAGAGCGACATTGAAACAAATATCGGCATATCACGCGCGCTCAGTAGTTTAAAGGATCATCTGGGGATGAAAACCGTGCCGTTAACCATAGAAGCGATGGACATATCAAACATTCACGGTGAAAACCCGGTGGGGTCGCTTGTACGGTTCAACAAAGGCCTGCCCGACAAAAAAAACTACAGGAAATACAAGATAAAAACGGTTTCTGGGATAGACGACTATTCAATGATGCGCGAAATTGTGAGCAGAAGGTTTTCGCGGCTTGTAAGGGAAGGGAAAGAACTGCCTAACCTGCTTTTGATTGACGGCGGCAAGGGGCATCTGGAAGCCGCAAGGCAGGCCCTTGAAAAGCTGGAGTTAAAAGAACTTGATAATCTGCCGCTTGCTTCCATCTCTAAGGAAAACGAGGATATTTTCACGGAAGGCAGGCAGGGGCCTCTCCACTTGAAAAAAGACGACCCGGCGCTCCTGCTCCTTCAGCATCTAAGGGATGAAGCCCACAGGTTTGCGGTAACGTTCCATAAAAAAAGAAGAAAACTGGCTTTTCTTCCGGAGAAATAACATGTCATTGCGAGGGCCTTTGGCCTGTGGCAATCTATTATTATTCTTTGTTTTAATCCTTACCTTATACAAGCCTGCCCATTCAAAAGACAAAAAAGACTTCAAGTACGACGATATCATTCTTTTCCACGCGTCAAAGAATTATGTCGACCCTTTCCTTGTTAAAGCTGTAATAAAAGTGGAATCCGCCTTCAACCACAAGTGCGTTTCCCGCAAAGGAGCAAAAGGGCTGATGCAGTTAATGCCGGTAGTCGCCAGGATGCAGGGCATCAGAAATCCGTTTGACCCACACGAAAATATCGGCGCCGGCACAAGGCATCTTTCAATACTAATTAATCTTTACAACGGCGACCTTGATCACGCCCTTGCCGCCTATAATTCCGGCATCGGCTGCGTGGCGCGCTACCATGGTATTCCACCTTACCCCGAAACAATTAATTATGTAAGAAAGGTGAAAAAATTCTATAAAAGCTACAGGAAAACCAATTACATTCAGCGTAAAAACATATATTCCTTTACCGATTCCACCGGCTACCTTTATTTCTTTAACGAATAGGTTCTTTTTGTAGTCGCCGTATAATTTATTTTTTGTAGTTGCCGATTCATCGGCTGTGTTAACATGAAATTTAATACCCATAAACTAAAGAATTACCCCAAGTTCTACCAAAAAGTCTGGCTTGCCTGCTTTAAAATCCCTAAAGGCCAGACCCGGTCCTATAAATGGGTCGCACGGCAGGCCGGCAGCCCGAAAGCGTACCGTGCCGTTGGCACAGCCCTTGCGAAGAACCCTTTCGCGCCTTACGTGCCCTGCCACCGGGTAATCCGCTCAGATGGCAAACTCGGCGGTTATTCCGGCACCGGTGGGACTTCAGCTAAAGAAAAGCTCTTAAAAAAAGAGTTGAGATCATAAGTTATTCCGTGATATTTGCGTTTCCGCTGCCATAACCTCAGTGCAAAAATATCAATTTGAGATACATTTTGCGCCTCGGATACCATATCCTCGGCATCAAAAATATCAATTTGAGATTGACATTTTTGCGCTTCGGCTACTGTAGCCTCAGCATCAAAATTGCACAGTTGTGCTGTGCCATTTTGACTTTTCTAAAATAAAGTAGTAGAATTTGAAAGTTTTTCGGCATAATAATTATAATTAATAAAAGGAGCCACTAACATGAGCAAGCAAGTTGAGCAGATTATCCGGCAGGCAAAAGGCGATTTAATGGGGCAGGCGCAGGCGTTTGACAATATCACCTGCTTTACAAATCCTAAGAATTTCCCGGCTATGATGAAGGAACTCAGGGAAGGGCTGGAACAGGTTGTTAAGTCATCTTCAGCGGAAGACAAAACGAAGATATTCAACCTGTTGGTGTGGGTGACAATAGCGCTGAACGGCTCCTATGAGCTTAAGCTTAACCTGCAGAATGCAAAAAGGCACAAAAAGAATGTGCTTTCCGACGCATACCTCAAAAAGGAAGTAAAAACACTGTTAGCCCTGCTTGAAAAGTTGGAAGCTGAAAACAAGAACGTTATGTCCGCTATGCTCAACGCTGAAAAAACTCGGATTTCTAAAATAATGTCTACTGCCGGTAAGGGGCTGATGGCTGAAAAGTCCAAGGAAATCGGGGCGGATTCAGTGAAAGCATGGGTGCTTTTCTGGTCTGACTTCGGCAAGAAATCAAACCTCCGCAAAATAAAAGAAAAAACAAAAATGATAATCGGTGTTGATTACGGCCTGGGCATCCTGGAAGCAAGGGTTCTCTGGGGCGCGGACCTTGTCATGATGAACCCCACGCTTGCACGTTTAGCGCTTGCTGAGGATGATACCCTGCAGGCAATGAAGAGACAGTTCGCCCTTGAGAATAAAGGAAAGATTTCCAAGGAAGAACTTGTAAGGGGAGCTACTAAAATAGCCGGTTATAAGGCAAGGTTGTCTGAAAGAGCTGTTTTCCTGCTTACAGAAAAAGGGAAAATCAGCTTCCAGGTGAACCCCAGGACTTACAACCAACCGGACATACTTAAAAACGATATTCTCAACTTGCACAAGGAATTCAATCAGGAATGCAGGCAGTATGATTCTGGCCTTTTCCTTGAAGAAACAATGACGCCTCAAGAGATCAAGGCGCGCAAGGGCCAGTCGCACGTTTTTTACAAAGTTGACGGTTCCGCCAAGGGAGTTTACGGTGATATAGACAAACTGCTTGTCCAGCAGGTGAAAAGCGGGAAATTAAATCTTGCCCAGGGCGATTCAGGAAGCGCCATGGAGCAGGTTATAGCGGAAGGAGCGAACTGCAACGTGACTGTGGCCGGTTTTATAACTGACGGCTTATGGTCATTTTTCGCACAGATCAGAGGCCACGCGAAAGCAAGGCAGAAAAACCTGCTTATCACCCATTCCATCATCACCAAGATGGGCGGGCGTGTTGAAGCCGCTTTAAGATGGTACGCAATACAGAAACTTGTCGCGGCTTTCAAGAAGAAAGGTGATTCCGCAAAAGCCGAAACAGCCGCCAAGATAGACAACAAGAAAAACGGCACGCTTGACGCTCCTGAAGTGCGCCAGCTGGCGAAGGAAGCGGGTTTCATACTGCCGGAAGAAATAAAGCCGGCTGAGTACAAAAAACACGCGGGTGAGATGTTCCCGCAGGACCAGGCTATCTGCACTATAGCGGAAGCCATATCAAAACGCTCGCATACAATAATGATGGCGCTTAAAAAATCATCCCTGCTGAAGAAACAAGGCCTGGAAGAGTGGGAAACCGGCGATCTGCAGGCATCTATGAGGCCCCCGTACTGCGGTAAGTTCCCGCACGTTGAAGGCCTGCTGAATATGTTCTCCCAGGGCCATTTTCCGGATTGCGCCCTGCACATCGAAAATTGGAAGACCCTTAAGGCAAACCCGAAGAACATTGAAAAATCATCTGACAAAACAATGATAGCCCAGCTTTACGCTTCCATTATCAGCGATGAATTCGCCCAGGCATACGAAGTTGACCAGCCGCTGAAGGAAGTGCTTTCATTCCTGAAAGTTTACAAAAAGGAATACGGCGAGAAGGGCATTACAACCGACAAGCTTGCTTCGCACGCCTTTGCCCAGCAGACGCTTTTCGGAAAAACAGTTGACAAGTTCCCGGTGTCAGAGCAGGAAAAGGACGCCGTAAGGACCGGGTTCATAGGGGATTTCAACCTGCTGGCGGAAGAAATGGAA
>MGVM01000211.1:0-4470 GCA_001800495.1 Elusimicrobia bacterium RIFOXYB2_FULL_48_7 | reverse complement strand
CGACTCCAAGGCGTACCTGATGGCGCCGAAATGGTTCAAGACCTACCGCGTCAACCTTGACGGGAAAGAAGTTTCAGTTGCTGAATTCAAGGGTGTCTGCCAGGGTAAGTCGCCCAGGGCGGCGGAACAGGTTTCAATTTACCAGCAGCTGGATCACCGAGGGAACTGGTTTCTGGGTTTCTTTAGCGGGTATTATGGCTACCGGAGGTATACAGACAGCGGAAACTATGACCCAACCGAAACCAGCAGGATCTCCAACGCCCAGATGGAAGGAATTTTGTTCACAGCGCTCGGCGCAGTTACGCTGATTGAAGGCCATATAAAAGAAACGGCCGCTATCGGATATCTTAACAAGGCGGTTGAGTATTACAATGAGGACACTGGCAAGGTTGTGGCAAGGACACTTAATACGCGGGAATATAATTTAAGTTATTTAAAATAAAGGGGGATTCCATATGCAAGATTCAATCCACAGTTACATGAAGGTAGGCATTATCCATTTTATGATTTACCCGGAAACAATGAAGGGCGAGGGGCCGATCCTTGAAACCCTGCAGAAGATTTGCCAGGATGATTTCTTCTCGGCTATAGAGATCAGCTGGATGAAAGATCCGGAAATAAGAAAGAAAGCCAGAGCTATGCTTGAACAGAGCGGGCTTACGGTTGCTTACGGCGCCCAGCCGACATTACTTGTAAACAAGTTCAACGTTAATTCCCTTGATACCACTGAAAGAAAAAAAGTGGTTGATTTCCTTAAAGAAAGGATCAGTGAAGCCGAGGAACTCGGCGCGAAAGCCGTGGCCATTTTGAGCGGAGCCGACCCCGGCCCGGAGAAAAGGGAAGATGCAAAAAAAGCCCTGGTTGCCTCGCTTGTGGAGCTTTCAAATTTTGCCAATACTAAAAACCTTAAGTTTGTCCTCGAGACCTTTGACCGCGATATAGACAAGAAATGCCTGATGGGCCCTTCAGACGAAGCGGCGCTCATTGCCAGGGAAGTCAGGAATGAATGCAAAAACTTCGGACTGATGGTGGATTTGAGCCACATGCCGCTTTTACACGAAACACCGAAGCAGTCTTTGAGTGCGGTGAAGGATTATCTGGTGCATGTGCATATGGGCAACGCGATAATGAGAGATAAAACCGCCGTAGGTTACGGCGACCAGCACCCGAGGTTCGGCATTTCAACCGGAGAAAACGGCGTTGACCAGCTTACAGATTTCCTTAAATGCCTTTTGAAAGTCGGCTATATAGGCAAGAAGACAGATAGCCTGCCGATAGTCAGCTTTGAAGTTAAGCCGCTTCCCGGCGAAAACCCGGAAGTACTGATAGCAAATTCAAAGAGAGCCCTCAGGGATGCCTGGAACAGGGTCTAAATTTATTTAGAGGAGAAAATCAATGTCATTGATGAATTCAAAGACCGGCGAAGTACGCAAGGAGTATTCACTGCAGGAACTTATTGAAAAAACAAAGGAAATGCGCGCGTGGGCCATGATAGGCATAACGCTGGCAAAATCAGGCCATACCGGCGGGACAATGTCCATAATGGACATCACCTCAGCTTTGTACCTGAAGATAATGAGCCACGACCCCGAAAACCCGGAATGGGACGGCAGAGACCGGGCTTTCTGGTCTACCGGGCATAAGGCGCCGGCTCTATACGTGGCGCTGGGCGCTTCCGGATACTATGACATTGAAGGAACCGCGAAGTTAAGGAAACTGTGGTCCGGTTTTGAAGGCCACCCCAACAGGTTCAAACTGCCGGGAATCGAGATTTCCAGCGGGTCGCTGGGCCAGGGCCTCGGCATTGCCGTGGGCTGTGCGATGAACGCGAAACTTGAAAAGAAGGATTACAGGATATATTGCATAATGGGCGACGGCGAACAGCAGGAAGGCTCGGTATGGGAGGCGGTTATGTCCGCCGCGCACTACAAGCTTGACAACCTTGTGGCGATAGTGGACAGGAACAAGCTCCAGATAGACGGCAAAGTGGCAGACGTGATGAACGTTGAGCCCCTGGAAGACAAATACCGGTCGTTCGGGTGGAATGTGATCATCACCGACGGCCATGACATGCAGAACATAGTTGACGCGTTTGAAAAGGCGAAAACCGTGAAGGGCGAGCCCACTGTGATAATTTTCAACACAGTGAAAGGCAAATGCGTTTCTTTCGCCGAGAACGTGGCGGGTTACCATGGAGTGCCTCCGAAGCACGGCAGGTGCGGGGATGAATCGCTGGAAACCGCGCTTAAGACCATCGGTATCGCTGATAAGTTCCCTAAGGAACGCCTCGACCAGATATTCAGCTCGGTTGATGAATACCACAAAAAAGTTTTGAAAAAAATCGAAGCAGCGCTCCCGAAATTCAAGAAGAACTACTGGTGGAATGCTGACGCCATGATGAAGGCCGAAATGGATCCCACCAGGTTCGGCTTCGGCAAAGCGCTCCAGGTGCTGGGCGGCGACACAAAGATGATCGCCTATGGCTCTGATATTACCTCTTCGATCAAGATGGACGACTTTTACAAGGACCACCCGGAACGGAAGAACAGGTTCTTCAGCATGGGTATTGCCGAGCAGAATATGACCGTGGTTGCCGCGGGTTTTGCCAAGGAAGGCAAGACCTGTTTTATCGGCTCCTACGGGGTGTTCGTGACCGGCAGAAACTGGGACCAGATAAGGACGACGCTCTGCTACAACAACCTGGATGTAAAGATCGCCTCGGCTCACGCCGGTATTTCGGTAGGAGCTGACGGCGCCACGCACCAGGCGCTTGAAGAAATAGCGCTTATGGCTTACCTCCCGAATATGACGCTCGTGTCTCCCTGCGATTCAATAGAAGCCGAAAAAGCAACGCTGGCGATGGCAAGAGTAAAGGGGCCTTCGTGCATCCGTTACGCCAGGGAAGCCACGCCGGTAGGAACAAAGAGCGATACTCCGTATAAATTCGGGTTCGCGAATGTAATAAGGTTCAGAGGAGTGAAGGAAAAATTCGCTGACGCTTTTGAAATTAAACTCGCTGAAAAATATAAATCTGAGAAAGAACACCTTACCATAATAGCTACCGGTACGCTGGTAACTGAAGCGATGCGCGCCGCCTGGATATTAAAGGAACAGTTCAGGATAGAGGCCAGGATCCTCAACATCCATACTATCAAACCGCTTGACGTGAAGTCCATTCTCAAGGCAGTGGATGAAACCGGCGTGATACTCACCGCAGAGGAACATCAGACAGGCGGCTTCGGCAACATTGTGGCAGGCGCCATTGCCAGGAACAAGAAGTTCAAAACGCCCATACTTATGGATATGATAGGCATGAACGACAAGTTCGGAGATTCAGGCGCGCCGTGGGAACTGATGAAAACGTTCGGTCTGACCGCGGAATATTTTGTCGGAAAAGCAAAAAAACTGGTAGACGCTAAGAAGAAAAAGTAACTTCGTACCATACTCTTACTCAAACCTGTAGACGGTTTGAGTTTCGCGCCTTGCTCAAAAATAAAAAGCCGCCTTTTAAAGGGCGGCTTTTTTTATTTACGGTTTCTTTTGTAGTTGCCGATTTATCGGCGACTGAATTTTTGTCTAGCTCAAACACTCCGCGATAGCTTCATTAAACGCCTTGAAGCTGTCTATAAGCGCCGGGGCCGTAATGGTCAGAGGGGGAGAAACCTTCAATGAAGCGCTTCCTGTGCCTACCGGGGCGAACATCATAAGCCCTTTTTCCACGGCTTTGCCCACAATGTCGTGGGCCAGGTCCGCGTCGGGGTCTTTGGTCCCGGGTTTGACTATATGCACGGCGTAAACAAGCCCTTTTCCCTGTACACAGCCGATAATTGAAGGGTATTTTTTGGCTATTTTAACCAATTCCTGCTCAACAAGCTTCCCTAATTTCGCGGCGTTTTCGGTAAGTTTGTATTTTACGATATAGTCGATGCTGGCTATGGCGGCGGCAGCGCAAACCGGGTTGCCGGTATGCGTGCTTGTCATTGTATTGGGTTCGTAGAGATCCATTATATCGGTTCTGCCAATAACCGCGGATAATGGAAGCGAACTTGAAATGCCTTTTCCGCAGCATACCAGATCCGGTACGATACCGTAATGCTGGAACCCGAACATTTTACCGGTTCTTCCGAAACCTGCCTGGACTTCATCGTAAACAAGGAGCGCTTTGTTCTTTGTGCAAAAAGCTCTTAACAGCTGTGCAAATATTTTTGGCATGAAAGTGGCGTTCCCGCCCTGGTAGGTCTCTGAAATAACGCCGGCAAGGTTTTTCGCCGGGTCAACATTTTTGCTTTTCAGGAATTTCACAAAATTATTGAAACATTCCTTGTCGCAGTTACTGTACTTCGGTTTGCCGTAGGGGCAGCGGTAGCAGTAGGGGAACGGCGCCTGCAGCATATCCTTGTCAAGGTTGACAATCCACTTTTTCAAGTCAGGGGAGCCGCCAATCATCTGAGAGCCCAGAGATCTGCCGTG
>MGVM01000210.1:2106-6543 GCA_001800495.1 Elusimicrobia bacterium RIFOXYB2_FULL_48_7 | reverse complement strand
CCAACAGTCAAAGATAACCCGGTTTTTGTAACGCTCAACCCGGCTGAAGTCCAGCCGGTTATGTTTACACCCCCGGGAGTATTGCCAATAGCGTACTGATAATTTGTTATCGCGCTTTCGGTATCAACCGCTACGGCCCAGTTCGCGCTCAACTGCGTAGTTGAGGTTGTTGAACTAATATCAGCCCCTGCGGTAGCGCCGTCATAAACCGCGCCGGGCGCGGTCGGCGAGCTTGTGTCCGGGGGGCCCAGGTCGGGAAGCAGCGGGTAAGGCGCGTTTGTATAGTCGATCATCATATTATCAAAATAAGTTTTATTCATATCGTTCAGCTGGTCTGCATGAGCATCGGTTCTTCCATAACAGATTAAGGTGAGGTATTCAAGTGAATTTGTTACTGCTATTGAAACGGAACCCCCTACCAGGGAATAATTATTATCAGGGTCAAAAGCTGCAAGATGCAATAGTTTAGCCGCGCCGTCAAATCTCATGTTAACCCAATAGGTTTTCCCGGATTCAACCTTTATATTAGGAGTGATCTGGGGTGTTCCGTTGCCATGCGCCCGGATATACGGGCCTCCCGCATTGTTTATTTGCTGAATAACCGCGCAAGCCCAGGTATAAGGGCCCACGCTGCCGCTGCCGTTCACACCGACGGTGTCATAGCCGTAATTAAAATATACTGTCGGCCCGATAGTCAGGTGGCAAGCAAACGTAAACTGGGTTGTCAGGACACCCTGGCCGCTTCCCAGCCTGAAACCGACAAAATTATTTCTAAACCTGTCATCCGATGCCCAGTTTCGGGTTCCCGTATCAGCGTAGGTTGACCCGCCCCTGACCGTTACCGTACCGGGCAGCTGTTTTATGTTGTCAGTTGTAACCCACATATCCTTGAAAGCACCCGGCGTTGTGGAATAAACGGCAAAATTACCAGCGTTTGGGGCGTAACATGAATTCTTTATAATGGTTGTTGAAAGAATTTCCGCATAACTGCCGCTCTCGCAGTCCTGGTAATAATCTACGGTAAGAGCATGCGCGGCAGAGGCTGTTAAAGATAAAAATAGGAAAAGATAAATTTTAATCAATTTGCGCATTGGGTTCTCCAATTATTCTGTCGGAGCTATTTTTCCGGCAGTCAGAGTTTCCTTGTTGTGCTCCCTTCGATCAGGCGGCATTCTATTTTGACCCTTTCGGGTTTCCAGCCCGGGTCTGTCAGGCGCATAAACAGGCGCTGGAATGCCAATGAGCCCACGTCCTCCGCGTTAGCTGTGATCCTTGTCAGTCCGGGCATGTCATCGACCGCAATTATGCTTACATCATCCGGCACACGCATATTCCTTTCACTAAACACCTTCATAGTGCACAAATACAGCTTGGGCAGGCTTGTCAGTATCAAGGCGGTAAAAGCAGCCCCCTTGTCTATAAGAGCCCTCATCGCCATGCAGATATCATCCTCCGTATTTGAACCCGCATTCACAACCAGGTTTTCATCCGGCTCCAGGCCTGAATCCTTCAATGCCTGAGAATAACCGTTGAGCTCTTCGCGGTCCCACGGATACGTATTGGGGCGGCTGGCCAGCATCGCTATTCTCCTGTGCCCCAGGCCTGCCAGGTATTTTGCAGCATCGTATGTATTCCGGAAATCATCGGTCGTCAGCACATCGGCCCCTTCATCCGTCCTTTCTTTCTGGTATACATCGCCTATAAGGATGAACGGAATCCTGGTTTTTTTTATCATTTTTATATGCCCGGCCATGGGCTGTCCCGCAACGATCAGCCCTGAAACGTTTTTCTCGTTCCCGTTGAAAATGAGCTCTTCATCGCTTGCGCTTAAAGTCTTGCACATGAGGCTGATCCCTTTTTCGCGGGCGCTGCTTTCCGCCCCGCTGATAAAGCTGTAAAAATACGGGTTGTTGAGCGTGCGCCTTAACGGGCCGGTACAGGTAACAAAACAAACCATGCTGTTCTTCACCATATTGGGCCCTTTTTGGGGACTGTCGCTGATGACAATCGTGCCGTGCGTGGGCCTGCATGAAATATACCCTTCCTTTACAAGCTGCGACAGGGCTACCCTCATTGTATCTATGCTCACGTTGAATATTTTCCGGAGGTCATTCTGCGGAGGCAGTTTGCCTCCCACGGGGATCTCCTTGTCCTTTATCATTTTTTCAATAATGTCTGTTATCTGGGAATATAAAGGTTTTGAACTGTTGAAATTAAGCTGTTCAAAATGCTGGCTCATAACATCTCCTTATTTGGGTTATTTGGGTTGTTTGGGTTGTTTCTGATATAAGTATGGCACAAAAACGCAAAAAGTCAAGGGTTTTTGAGAAAAAAATAGGCAAACCGAAAAAAATGGGGACAACAGTCCTAATTATAAAGGAAGGAAAGACATAGGGACAAATCTAGTTACTGCGGATAACAAGAACCTATTTAATCTAGTGGTATATCGAAAGAAGCTCAAACACACTGTTGACTGTACGGCCGATGGACCTGGAATCCAGCCGCTTGTTGCCGGCAATATCCATGTTTTCATCAGCGAAGTCGGAGCGCATGAATTCCATTTTAAGTTTATAGGGCGGTTTAAGGATGTATGGCTTGATACTGCCTATTTTTGACATGGCTCGTTTTGCACCGTTTCGTACAAGCTCGCATGATTTCTCAGGGGTGAAGAGCTTTCCTTTATACATGCTGTAACCTTCCTTAACCACCACGCCTTCAAGGCCGCCAAGGAGTTTTTTAGCTTCGCGCACCGCCGCCAGGTCGCCGCTGCAGAAAACAACCGGTACTTTATAATGGCCTGCCACTATTGCGGCCACACCTATCTCGCCGTATTTTTTTCCGTTAATGGTGAAATTAAATATCGTCGCGCTGGAAAATGTGTGGTTTAGGATCCCGTCCTGCGTGCCCGCCATGGCATGGTTGCCAAGAAGGAACATGGCATCAATTTTGCTGTCAAGCCCGGGTGCCCAATTGCCGTGGCCGCAAGGGGTTACCATCGTGGCTTTCGGGTGGAGCTTGTTCCAGATAACATTTCCGCCGCCGGCGTGCGAATCGCTGACTAATACTTCACTGGCCCCGCCTTCAAGCGCGCCTTCAACCACAGCGTTGATCTCATTGGTAAGCAGTTCCCTTGCCGCGGGGTATTCGCTCCCCGACGGGCTTGACTGCTCGCGCCTGTGTATACCGCCGACGCCTTCAATGTCTGTCAGAATGTAAATTTTCATTTTTTATCCCCCATGTAATTTTATTTGCTGTTTTATTATAGCAAGTTTTCCCGTACTTTGGCTCATTTTGTGAGTACCAGCCGGCCTGTTACCACATCACCGTCATTGCTTGTGATCTTGTATATATAAATTCCCCGGTTAGTTTTTTCACCCGCTTCATTCCTGCCGTCCCATTCAATTTCTTCGCCGCCGGTTAGCTTGCGCACCAGCCGGCCGCTTACTGTATATATGCCCACCTCGCCTTTGGCCATGCCTGCCAGGCGGAATTTTACGGGTTTGGAGCCTGTCACGAATGGATTTGGGTATGCGTGGACATTTTTTGATATCTCAAGGACCGGGGCCGATGATCTCAACGTGGTGAATGAATAATCTCCGGAAACACCTTGATTGCCCGCTGGATCCCTGCTTATTACACGGTAATGGTAAACGCTGTTGGCCGATAGCCCCGCAAGCGAGGCGTTGTGGCCGGTAACAAGCAAAACGTTTTCCGTTGTACGGCTGCCGTATGATGCCGTCGGGCCGTATTCAACAAGCGTTGTCGCCGGTTCGTCCGTAACCCAGGACACTGTTGCGCTTGTGACGGCAATGTTGCGGGCCGTTACGCCTGTTATCACGGGACTGGAAGTATCCACCGCGGAGGGCGGAAGTACCAGCTGGCCGTTGGATGAAGTTGTACTGCTTTGCAGGCCCACTCCGTTCTCCGACTTCACGCTTACATAATATGTCGCGTTTTGGGCGAGCGTTAGGCCAACAGATATCATCGCTGTCGCCTGGCCGTTGTCCGTCCAGGGTTTCATGTCCGAGGCGCCAAGTCCGGAGCCAGGCGACGTTCCTATTGCATACCAGTACCTTGCTATTCCGGATTCATCGTCTGTGCCCGCATCCCAGTTCGCGCTCAACTCCGTGGTGAACGCCACAGTGTCCACATCGACGCCAGTGCCGTCCCTTACCGCGGCCGGAGCAGACGGGGGCGTTGCATCACCTGTGTCGATTCCAACAACATACTGGCCGTTGGAATTGGCGGCTGACGCGCTGGGCAGGTCGCTCCAGTTCACCGATTTCACGCTGAAATAATATGTCGCGCCTGCTGTAAGCATCAGGGCGTTCTTTGTAACAGTCAAAACATTTCCCACCGCTGTCCAGCCCGAAGTGTCCGTTGCCCCGGGCGCGGTTCCTATGGCGTACCGGTACCCCCTGATCCCGGATTCGGGAT
>MGVM01000210.1:0-2088 GCA_001800495.1 Elusimicrobia bacterium RIFOXYB2_FULL_48_7 | reverse complement strand
TAATACGTGGCGCCGTAAGCCAGGTTCAAGCCCGTGCTTGTTGCTGAAGTGTATAGCGCATTATCTGTCCAGCCTTTGGTATCCGGGGACCCCGGGCTTGTGCCTATTGAATAATAATATTTTGAAATATTGCTTTCCTCGTCCGTTGCCGCGTCCCAGTTCGCCGACAGCTGCGTGGATGACACGGTTACGTTAATATCGGCGCCTGTGCCGTCCCTTACGGAACCCGGCGCCGACGGCGGGGTGCCGTCAGGAAGGATCGGGCCGATATACGAGTTAGAAACCGCGAGGCAGTCAATGTAATAATTGCCGCGGCCGGACGCGCCGGGAAAATTGCTCACGTCTCCCAGCTGGATACTTTCCCACATTCCGTTGCCGGAAAAATCTTTTCCCGTGACCGATGATGGATTCTTAACCCCGTCCCTCCAGAACTCGAGCGTGGTATTGGCCGATGGCGAGCTTGCCCGCATTTCATAGCAGTACCATTGTCCTTCATTGAGGGCCGTGGCGGTGTCGGAAGCCACGCCCCATGTCATCGTGTCCTGTATCTTCGGGCGGAAATACGTGGAATCGCTGAGCCATTGCATTTGCGCTGCCTTGGCGCCGGTATTAAGCTGCATCAGCACGCGTGAAGCCCCGGTTGCCCTGTAGCCCGGCGGGAAAAAGACATAGAACCTGACATACACGTCTCCCGTAGAGCTGAACACGCCGAAATTCTTCGTCATGTAGGCGCCTGCCTGGTTTACCGTGTCGTTGTCCACAAGATGAAGCGATTTTCTGCGGTACTTTGCTGTTGCGGTGCTCGCTTCTATTAAGTGGCTAGCAGGCTGGTTGCGCGCGTCCCAGGAACCGGTGGAATTGCTCCACTCGAAATCATCCGAAAAAAAGTAGCCGGGCGCTGCTGTAAAAAATGTTTTATCATTCCCCGCGGCCGCATTGCCGAAACCGTCGGCGCTGTTGACCCGGTAATGATATGTAGTGCCCGGCGCCAGGCCGTAGCAGGTTACAGCGTGGCCGGCCACGAGATTATTGTCAAGCTGTGTTGAATAGCCGTAGCCCGAAGTGAGGCCGTATTCCACCCGGCTCGTCGACGGCTTGTCCGTCGTCCACGTGATCCGTGCCCTGTCGGAAGCGATATTGCCTGCCGCGACAGCGCTGATCACCGGAGGCGTCGAGTCCTGGGCAAGGACTATCTGGCCGTTCGAGTTAGCGGCGTTTCCCGTCAGGCCTTCACCGTTCACAGCGCGTACGCTGAAATAATAAGTAGTACCGGCGGTTAAACTCAATCCGGGCCTTGTTACCGAAAGATCATTGGAGCTGGACGCCCAACCGGCGGTATCCGCGGAACCCGCGGAAGTTCCGATAGCATACTGGTAGTCCGCTATAGCGCTCTCATTGTCAACAGCGGCATCCCAGTTCGCCGACAACTGTGAAAGAGAGAATGCAAAAGCGCAATCCGCCGCGGAAATGCTGTCCCTGACGGAAGCAGGCGCGGCCGGCGGCGTGGCATCAACGGCCCCGGACGCGTATTCATAGGCCCCAATGTCCCACGCGGCTCCCTGTGGCCTTGAAAGAGCCGATGATTTTCCGCTCAGGTTCACGGCCCCGTTAAAAGACGCGCCAAGGTTCGCGCCGTTGTTCAGCGCAATACCGGATTCAACGGAAAGCCCGTTTGCATCAGGCCCCATGTTCAAAGCGTAGGTGCCGATAATAGTTGAAGGCAGGCTGCCTGTGTTCTTGAACCCTGGATTGGTTGAATAAGCGCCCGGCTCCCAGCCTGACAGGCCCGTTGAAGTGTAATTAGTACCGCCTGCCCTGACAAGCGTCATGGCGTCAGGCCTATAGTATAAGTTGTTTGAATGGCCGGTAATCCCGGATGGGTTATCGCAATAAAATGGGATTATGCCGGTGTCGGCGCAGATTATGTTGTTCTTGAACTCCAGGGTCTGGAATGCCGTAGAATCCACGATCCTTATTTCGTAAACATAAGCGGGCTGCGTATTGTGGTAGAAAGTGTTGTTGTAAATTCTCAGCGAGTTGCCGGTTTGGGTGTTGGAGGACAGAGAGATATACACGCCCGAGCGCGTG